>ONGM01000098.1 GCA_900317365.1 uncultured Planctomycetota bacterium | reverse complement strand
TTTTTGAATTTGATCGAATTTGACGCGCGGACGTTGAACTCGTACGGACCCCCGGCCGGTTGCGGCGGCATTTGTGCGAGCCAGTATCCGTATTCGTCGGCAACGGTCGCTTTTTGAATACCGTTGACTTCGACCACGACTTTTTCGCGCGGATTCGCCCATCCCCAGACGGCGTTCTGCGCGTCGCGTTGAAGCACCATGTTGTCGCCGAAAATTTTCGGCATACGAGCGGCCGCGACGCTCACGCTTGCGGCGACGAGGCTAAAGCATGCGAAAACCGCAACGATAAGCGCGCGACGTAAAACGCGGCGCGCAACGCGACCGCTTGGAACAGACTTCATGGTAAACGCCTCGATTTGTAATGGGGTAACGATAGGAACGACAAGTCGGCGTTTACGCGCGATTGCACGCGAAATGAAACGCCTTCCTGCCGTTCGAATCATTAGACGTTGCGCGGGTCTAAAAGTTCCGAGCGACCCACTGCGGCGTTAATCGCACAGACTCATGATTTCAACGATCTTTGCTCCGTCGATATTTTGACGATCGCCGAATTTGACGCCCCGCGAATCGATGAGCTTCGCGATCGCCTGCACGACTTCGTCTGTAACGCCGTATTCCGCCTTTGTCGCCTTAATACCTAGCGAAGCAAAGAAATTCCTTGTCGCGTCGATCGTGGCGTCGACCGCCTTGTCGAGATCCGGTTCCGTGATTCCGAACACGCGTCTGCCGAGTTGCGCAATCTTCTCGCCTTTTTCTTTGCGCTGCGATCGCCAAACGCCGGGCAAGACCAACGCGAGACTTCGACCGTGGTCAATTCCCAATTGCGCGGTGAGCTCATGCCCGATATTGTGCGTCGCCCAACATTGAACGACGCCGACGTTGAGCCACCCGTTGAGCGCTTGTGTCGCCATCCAGAAGAGATTGGCGCGAACGTCGTAGTTTTGGGGATCTTTGAAGACTTTGGGCGCTTCGTCAATTAACGCGAGCAATAAGGCTTCCGCCTGACGATCTTGCAACGGCGTGTTTTGCGGATGCGTTACGTACTGCTCGATAACGTGCACAAACGTGTCCGCGATACCGTTCGCAACTTGACGCAGCGGTAGTGAGAACGTTACTGTCGGATCGATAATGGAAAACTTGGGGAAGACGGCAGGGGAACCAAACGCCAACTTTTCCGTCGTTTCCTTCTTCGAGATAACGGCGAGACAGTTCATTTCCGAACCGGTCGCAGGTAACGTAATGACGCATCCGAGAGGCACGGCGTCGACAACGGGAGCGCCCTTCGCGAGAATATCCCAAGGATCTTCGCCGGTATACTTAGCGGCTGCGGCAATGAATTTGGTTCCGTCTAACGTAGAACCGCCGCCGACGGAAAGAAGAAAGTCAATCTTTTCAGATTTAACGATTTCCACCGCTTTCATGAGAGTACTGTATTGCGGATTCGGCTCGATTCCGCCGAACTCGACGACGTCATAGTCTTTGAGCGCGGCTTTAACCTGATCGTAGACGCCGTTGGATTTAATCGATCCCCCGCCGTATGTCATCAGGACTTTTGCCGACTTGGGCAAAAGGTTGGGAAGTTGTGAAATCTGCCCCTTGCCGAAAACAATTCGCACGGGATTGCAGTAATCGAAATTGTTCATGCGAGCGTCCTATATTCTTGGATGAAAACAAATTGAAGTCGGCGATCGACGGAGGAACATCCCACGAGAAGTCGCCGTTACCTTCAGCGCGCAACGAAGCTTCCGCCGAAGTCGTCCGTTTATGACGAACGAACGACGGTTCCTTTCATACTGAAAGTTTTGCGCCAAAAAGAGCGCTGAATTTCATTGCCGCTTCGACCTGAGTTTAGGCGGAACAACTAAATTAACGCCGTCGCAAACTTTGCCTTTCAATCATTCTCTGGGAAACGGATTTTATATATGCGTCGCGGTTCCATTTTCTCCTTCCAGATCGCGCTTGTCAAGTCTTATGAAGTTCGCCGACGTCAAAACGACTCGCTCTTCTATGATAGATTTCCCTTGAATGAATGAAGAATGGGAGGTAAAATGTGGAGAGAGAGAATAAGCTTGCGAAGGAAGACGCTTGCGTTAGCGTTCCCCTTATGTCCTCAGTCTGCAACTTTAGTGGAGGTTTCAATATGTTCGGAGCAATTGTCGGCGACGTTTTGGGATCCGTGTGGGAATTTCATCCCGTTCGAACCGGAGTAACGTTCGAGGCGCTTCAACCGCGTTGTAAATTTACAGACGATTCCGTTCTTACTTTTGCGACCGCCGACGTCCTATTGAACGGCGGCGATTACGGGGAGACGTACCGACGTTGGGGTCGAGCCTATCCCGGACGAGGCTACGGCAGGCGATTTGGCGCTTGGCTCGCCAGCGATTCTATGGGGGCGTACAACAGTTTGGGGAATGGTTCCGCCATGCGCGTGGCGCCGGTCGGATGGGCTTTTGAAACGTTGGACGAGACGTTGGAAGAGGCGAAACGTTCCGCCGAATGCACGCATAATCACCCGGAAGGCGTGAAAGGCGCGCAGGCAACGGCCGCGCTCATCTTTCTTGCGCGCCAAGGCGAGAACAAATCGGAAATGAAGAAGTACGCCGAAAAGACCTTCGAATACGACTTGTCCCGCTCGATCGATGAAGTTCGGAAAACTAGTCGGTTTGACGAGACGTGTCCGATAAGCGTACCCGAGGCGTTTATTTGCTTTTTTGAAGCGGACAGTTTCGAAGAGACGGTTCGCAACGCAATTTCCTTACGAGCTGACGCCGACACGCAGGCTTGCATTGCCGGCGGGATCGCGGAGGCGTTTTGGCGCGAGATTCCAGAAGATTGGCGACAATTTACGCGCGAACGCCTCGAGAAGAATCAACTGGAGCTCCTCGACTCGTTCTCGACGAAGTACTGTCGTTAGTCGTCAACACCGACGGTGTTCCGGAAATCGCACATTGAGATATTTCTGATTGACAACGTTCCTCG
Source organism: uncultured Planctomycetota bacterium (assembly GCA_900317365.1). Taxonomy (GTDB): domain Bacteria; phylum Planctomycetota; class Planctomycetia; order Pirellulales; family Thermoguttaceae; genus RUG369. The sequence goes on along the minus strand of ONGM01000098.1, from coordinate 8,687 downwards.
CGCGTGAATCGCAAACGTGTATGTTCTCGTTTTGAAATACGACTTTCCGCATCTGCGCGCGGTTTGAATTGAGCAAATCTAAGCGCGACGGTTCTCGCTTGAGAATCGTTGCGCGAAGTCTCGCGGACGTCGATCCGAAAATGTGTTTTTCAAACTTGCCAAGAAAACCCTCTTTTTGCGACCGTCCCGTTCTATCGCGACATTTTGTTCCATTTTTTCTTGTTCGATTTTAAACTTTCCATTCAAGGAAACGGTCGTTTTGTCGTTAGGAACCGACGATATAAACTATTCTTTGTTAATACTGAATTGCAGATTGCTTATTTTTTAGCGAGAAGAGAAAATCAACCGTTCTTTCGACCGCGCGCGTTTGAATCAGAAAACACCCTACTATTGCATTTTCATCTCACAATCGTTATCATAAGAGACGTCTTTCTCATTCGAGAGATTAAAAGACGGGTACATTACATTCAGGAACCAAAGTCATGAACAAGAACGTCATCGTTTTGATTTTAGGGGGCGGACGCGGTACGCGTTTATATCCGTTAACCAAGATGCGCGCGAAGCCCGCCGTTCCAATTGCCGGTAAGTATCGTCTAATTGATATTCCAATTTCGAATTGCATCAATAGCGGTCTGAACAAGATCTACGTTATCACGCAATTCAATTCCGTGAGTCTCCACCACCACCTTCAGTCGTATCATTTCGACCAATTTTCACGCGGATTTGTCGAGATGCTTGCGGCTCAACAAACGAACGAAGGTTCGACTTGGTACCAGGGCACAGCGGACGCAGTGCGCCAAAATTTCAACTTTATCCGTCAACGAGACGTCGATTACGTTCTGATTTTGTCCGGCGATCAGCTTTATCGGATGGATTTCCAAAAGATGATCGAGACGCACGAAAAGAGCGCCGCCGACGTCACGATCGCGACGGTTCCCGTATCTCGCGATCGCGCTGGGGATCTGGGAATTATGCGAATCAACGAAGACGGCCAGGTTCTCGGCTTTTTGGAAAAGCCCCAAACGGACGGTGAGCTTCAACAAGTCTATACGGGCGAGGACTTCATTCGCGCGCAAGGTTACGACCCTCAAGGTCGCGAGTATCTCGCCAATATGGGCGTGTATCTTTTCAATCGCGAGACCTTAGTCGAGGCGTTGACGAAGACCGATTACACGGACTTTGGTAAAGAGGTCTTTCCCGCCGCCATCCGTACGAAGAAGGTTTGCGTTCACCTTTTCGACGGATATTGGGAAGATATCGGAACGATCCGATCTTTCTACGAAGCAAACCTCGCGTTGGCGCATAATCCGCCAATCTTTGAAATCTCGACTCCTGAAGCGCCGACGTATTCTCGAATGCGCTATCTTCCGGCGAGTCGCTTTGACAACGCGACGGTTCGTCAGAGCTTTATCGCCGACGGTTGCCAAATCGGCGACGGCGCCGTGATTGAAAATTCGATCATCGGTATTCGAAGTAAGATCGGTAAGAATTGTGTGATTCGCAACTCGATCATCATGGGTCAAGATTTTATTTCAAGCCCGGAGGAAGACGCCGTCGAAATAGCGGCCGGAAAACCGCCGGTCGGAATCGGCGACAACGTTATTATTGACGGCGCAATTATTGATAAAAACGTGCAAATAGGAAACGACGTCGTTATTAAAAATCCGAACCAAGTTCAAAACACCAAAGAGCTCGAGTTCGGTATGATTCGCGACGGCGTCATTTGTGTGGAGAAATGCGCCGTACTCAAACCGTTCTGGAGTCTCACCGACATTTTAAAGCAGAACGGCAAGTAAAGGTAGCCGATCCAAGCGCGACCTTCGAAATGCGTTAATTGAGTTTTCGCCGCCCTAATCTCTGTTTTCCTTACGAATCAGAGATTAGGGCGGTTTTTCTATCGCGATCATTAAAGAAAAGTCTCGTGTTTCGTTAGATCTCGCACGTAAACTCAATAGTAAGCGCCAGTTTTATTTAGTCTTTCTCAGAGTCTCTTAATATCTATTCTCCAAGACGCAATGCTATCAACAAAGAAAAATAGGGACGCGTAGCATAACGCGTCCCTATTTTAACGACCGCTAATTCGCAGAGGATTTAGCGATTGAATCATTGTTCGCTAGCTTTTGAGATTTCCGCTTCAAGCTCGGCAATTCTCGCATTGAGCTGGTCAATAGTCGACTGTGAGCGCTGAAGCGCCGTCTTGAGATCCTGTTCTCGTTTCAAAGCGGCGGCTTCGGCGTCGCGAGCCGTCTGGGCGTCGTTCTGAACTGCGGCTAATCTTTGCTCAGCGGCTTCTTTTTGAAGTTGCATCGCCTGGCGATGGCTCTCATTGAGATCCGCGACGCTCTTTTCAAGCTCCGCCTTGTGCGCGGCGCTCTGATCGGCAATTTGTTTCTTTAATTGGGAAACGTTTTGCTCGATCGCCTGCTTTTCCGATTCCATAGTCTTTTGAACGTCGGCGGCGTCGGAGGAGACCTTGTCAAGATCGCTCTTAAGGGTTTTTAGCTCTTGCAACGCAGCGTCGCGTTCCTTTTGAGTCGCTTGAAGGGTTTCGGAAGCCTCGGTTGCGGCGTTTGAAGCGGCTTCAGTCGTCTTTTTGAGAGCCGCTTGCGCGTCGGCGAGATCTTTCTGAAGTTTGGCTTTTTCTTCCGCTTCCTTCTTTGCCTTTTCTTCTTCGGCTTTCTTTATTTTCTCTTCTTTAGCTTGAGCCGCTTTTGCTTCGGCTTCAAGCCGCTCGGCGGTTTGACGAGCAATTTTGGCGTCAAGCTCAAGACGTTCGGCAAGAGCGACCGCTTCTTCTTGTTGACGCAACTCTTCTTGCGCGACGGAAGCGGCTTTTGCGGCTCCAGGTTCGCCTAGAAGCGTTTTGTTTGCGACTTCCGGCGCGCGGTACCACTTTCCGCTGAGCCAATCGGCGAGCGCTTCGACCTCTTTTTGCGTCATCAAGGCGTCGCCTTCGGCGGGATGGTAAGAAGGCATACGGTCATTCTTCGCGCCGTAAAACTTCGGCAAAGTCGGATCCGAAATGAATTCAACGAGCCAGTTTCGACTCATGTATGCGCGTAGATCGCACGCGTGGTCATTTTCCGTGCCGTAGAAGGAGTGGCAGTTCGTGCAATTCAGGAAATCAAGATCGCTAATTGCGTTAGGGGCAAGTCCTAAATAAGCGCCGTCGACAAAAGGTCGCGGAGCGTCAAGTTTTGCTTCTTCGGCGAGAATTTCAGCAACGCCGTCGCAAGCGGCGCGGACGCCGTCACGAAGTTCGTCGATGTATTGAAGTTCGTCGAGAGGAATCGGTTCCTCATTGCCGTTGAGTCTTGCCAAGTACTCTTCGGAAATGAAGTCTTCATAGTCTTCGTCTCTGATAGATTCAAGAGCGGTTTCGTCGAAGAGGAGGTCTTGATAAGCGCCGTCGTCAAGCGTCTTCATCAACGTCGATTGTAGAGCGGCAAGCAACGGAGCGGGAACCTGCGGGTCGAGTTCGGCGACGAACTCTTCATCGGCGAATTTTGCGGCGAGGAGTTCTTTTAACTTCGCGATGAGTTGAACCTTGGCTTGGTCGACGGCGGCTTCTTCAACGTCGCCGTCTTCGTTTAGAATCGTGTTGATCAGTTCCAGATTTTCCTCTTCGCCACAGAAATCTTCGAATACCGATTCCAAGACGTCAACCGCCGCGCTTCCGTCGACGTCGATAACCTTGCCGATCAATCCGGACGGACTGAGCATGAACTTTTGCACATCGTTGCCGTCGTCGTCTTTATCGACAACGATTTTTCCACCGAACACGTTGTCTTTCATGAACTTAATCATGGAGCCGTCCGTAGCGAACGCGGTGGCGCCGAAGCAATCGACGTCGGCTAAGGTGTTCTCGTTCGTAAAGCCTCTGATCCATTCAGCGGAATGAGCGCCGTAGAGATTAGGCGCCGTCGGCTCGGAGCACTCGATTTCAACGTAATCAGAACTCCGAAGCTCTTCGGACTGCGCTTTGAAATTGTGACAACTCGCGCAGTGTTGATTGAAGAGCGCCGGACCTTGGAGGTAAGGATCGTCTTTGAGTAGCGTCAGCGCGCCGGTTTTGGGAATACCGGCGGGAGCGAACGCTAATTCGACGGCGCGATTCGCCGCTCTTTCCGCTTCCGCCATACCCGCTTTGAAGGAAGCGGAGTGATCCGATTTCGGCGAATAGTCCTCATAATATGATTTATATGAGAAATCGACGACGACGACGGCGAAAGCCAAAGTCGCAACGACGCAAACGACGTGTCCAAATTTACTTCTTCCGATAATAGGCGCGAGGAAGAAGAGTAAGACGAGAATCGGCGGAACGACGAAAATCGCGTAAACCATTCCGATCTTGGAAAAGATCGGCAACTTCGACATTGTGTACAGTCCTCGGAAGGACCATTCAGGTCGCGCGGCGTCGAATGAGGTCGAGACGTCGACAGGGCCGGTGAGCTCGGCTCCAAGGTAAGCTTCGGCGGGCAGGGACGGGTCGCGAGCCGCGATTTTTTCCGAGCAACAGGATCGCTGGAAAACTAACCCGAGTACGATCGCCATCGTCACGACGCAGGTTAGTCCGACAAGGAAGGCGTCGCACGCCCAGAAAGGCTTGGTTTTCTTATTGGCGCATGCGAGACAACACTTATGAACGTTGTCAAATCGCGCTTCATTTCTCAGTATCTTTCGCGATCGGAAATCGAAGTATTTCCACAAGCACAGGGTAACAAAGCCGCCGCCGCCGAAGACGCAGACGTGGAGGAAGAGGAATCGCGTTAAGGTGAGAGAACCGAATTGCGGATCGGGACCGCCGACGACCAGTTGGTACAGTTTCACTCCGATTCCGGGAATCAGTTGCAGGAAAGCGACGCGTGTGAACGTCGCGAAGTATCCTGAGAGAGACCAGGGGAGTAGATCTCCGGTCAGGCAACTGCAAAGGGACAGGAGAAACATGACGAGCGCGGACCAATAAACGAACTCCCTTGGACGACGATAAGCGCCGTGAATAATAAGGAAGAAAACGTAAAGTCCGCTCAACGCCACGAAGACCTGCGCCGAATAGTGGTGAATACCTCTCACTAGCCAGCCGAATGGGAGAACGTACTGAATATAGAAGACGCTTTCCCACGCGGAGGTCGCGCTTGGAGAGTAAAACGCCCAGAGAAAGATTCCGGTCAAAGCCTGCAAAATGAATAAGAAAACAAGCGAGACAGGAATGGCGCGACAGCAAAACCTACCGCCAGGCGCCTGCATATTGACGAATTTGGAGTAAGCCGCAACGAGTCCGGTGCGTTCGTCCAACCATTTTACAAAGTTCATTTGATTACCGCTACGATCTATAAATGAAATAACCGAAAACAACGGATAACGCTAATTACCGAGCGTTATACAGGCTTCTTTTCCGCAGTTCCAAGTTGGAAGTTTTGGAACTTAACGAAGACCCTGCCGGATTCGTCAACGCGGGTTTCCAGGGAGTCCATGGATCGCGCGGATTTTGACTCTTCAGGAAGCACGCGTTCTCCGTCGAGATAGAAGACGTCGCCGTGGCAGGGGCAAAAGAAGAGCTCTTCGTTTTCGCCGGTCGCGGGATTTTTTGTAGAGCCGAATTTAACGCGGCATCCAGCGTGCGGGCATACTGATTGAAAAGCGACGGCGGCGACGGAACCGTCCTCGTTGACGACCTTGCGCAGATAAACGACGCCAATCGTCTGATTCGGTTCCGTAGACCATGCGTCGGTAACGTTGTCTGTAATGACGAACTGTCGCGGCGTTTCGCTCAGCGCGTCGAGAGTCGAGAGTTGATATTCCTTACCGGCAAGCCCGACCTGACTCCACGGATAAAGAGCCATGCGCGCGCCGGCGTAGATCGGGGTTGCCAGCGCGGCGGCGCCCATGCCCAGTCCTAAAGCAGAGAGACAGAAACTGCGTCGTCCTTGCGCGTCTCCGACGTCCGCGCAACAGCATTTTGCTTCCTGGGGGGAAGATTTGGACATTATTGTCAACTCCTTCAATGGATACAAGTTCTTTCGGCACTATAATCGTCGCGTCGATTCGCTCTTGGCGCTCGACGAAATACGATTGATTCTAGGGTAGTCGAAAATCGCGAAATTTCAAGCTATGGCGTGTCAAAATAGTAAAAAAACGCCAAACTTTATCAATTATTCTTGACCGGACAAAGAGTGACGACGAGATTGAGAGAATCCATAGAGAAACAAGTCGCAAGATAAAAGAAACCGACGTGTGGGCGTCGGAAAACTACGATCAAATAGCGCGATTGTTTTTACCGGAAGCGAATCCTTCCATGTCGAGCGAAATAAAAAAGAAGCCCAGGTCTCGCATTTGTTCGATGATCGCGAGGCGCGTTTCTCGCTGAGCGAAGCGTTCGATTTCCGCTTCAGGAACCTCGATGCGAATCGAAGTAGGACCGTCGACTCTCGCGCGACACGTGGACGCACCAGCCTTTTTAATTGCGATCTCCGCCGTCTCGATCTTTCTCAAAAGGTCGTTCGTGATCGACAGGTTGTATGCAATTCGCGTAGCCAGGCATGGAGTCGAGGGCTTCTGAGCGACAGTCAGTTTCCAATAGTCGGCCAAAGCGCGGATTTCACTCTTATTTAGACCGGCTTCCAAGAGCGGACTTTCTACCCCGACTTCAAGGGCGGCTTGCATGCCCGGTCGATAGTCTCCGGAATCGTCGGCGTTTGAACCGTCGAGTAGGGCTATAGAGGCGTTGATTGGATCGCCCAGTTCACGTTGCGCAAGTTCTTTAAGCGCGGAAAAGCGAATCTTTTTGCACCAATAACATCGTTTAGGCGAATTTTCAACGAACTTGGGATCGTCAAATTCCGTTGATTGGACGACTCGGAGTTCCAGCCCGATTTCATTCGCGACGCGTCGCGCTTCCGATTTTTCCAATTCGGTTGACGAAGCGCTTTCCGCAAAATATCCGACCGGCGGAACGGCGAGCAAATCCTGACGTTCGACTAGGGCTTTAGCGAGCGTCGTACTGTCGACTCCGCCGGAAAACGCAATAGCGCACGCGCGTCCTTTAGCCCAGTCGTAAAGTTTATTAAGTTTTTCCGCTAATAAGGGATCTAGCATGGTGAAAGAGGACCTCGCAGAAGAATAGGAGAACGCGTTGAAAATACTCGCGTTCTCCACGTACGTTTACGAGAGGACGCTTCCAAGTGAGACAACGTCCTCTAGCCTAATTATTTGTCCATTGGATTATCGAAAACGGGTTTGTCGACGCCGGGGAAATTGTCGGGAACCGGAATCGTAACATTGCCGGTGGCCGCCCATTCGCAACAGCGTTGCATCAGAACGATCGTGTCGACCGATTTCATTTGATCGGGGCCGTGTCCAAGCATATTGGTAACGCAACGACCTTTACCGTACGGAATGGCGATAACCAACGGCTCGCTACGTCCGGAACCGCGACGATCTTTCGGCGCGTACGCGCTCGCAAGCACGGTAACGTTGTGAGCCGGTCCGCGCTGATATTGATACAGTTCGTCTTGGCAATGGCGGAAACTGGCGGGCAGACCTTTCATGATCGGATGCTCAGGGGCGCGATTGTCAATGAGGAATTCCCATTGAGGTCCGTGGTCGCCGCTCGGACCTTCTTGGACGGGGTCGATTACGACGTTGCCGTTGTCGTCGATATAAAGATAGGGACCGCTGTCATGATTGCGTCCGCCCCAGCCGCCGAGTCCGATCATTTCGTTGTATGCAGGCCAGTCGGCAAAGGAATTGTTTCCGGCGTGATAAGCGACCATACCGCCGCCGTTGACGATGAAATCAACGAACGCCTTTTCCATACCCTTGTTCCATCGCGCGCCGTTATAGTTCATAACGACCAGGTCGTATTTCGAGAAATCGACGTTGAAACCACTGACGTCTTCGCCTTGCGCCGGGGTCGTTGCGACGTCGACGGTAAACTTACCGGTGTTTTCAAGGATCTTAACGAGGTAAGGGGTCGTCGCTTTCCAATCGTGATTGTTTTGTCCGTCGATAATGACCGTGCGAATTTTGTCTTGGGCAAACGCGGACGTAGCGGCGACGCAAAGGAATAACGCCGCAAACGCGATCTTTTTAAGTAAATGTGCCATCAAACACCTCCAAATATAAACAACAGACGAAAGCGACCGTCACAATCTTCGGCAAAACCCGGAAAATCTCTTTTTCGGATTACGCGAAACGGTCGCCTAAGCAAACTTGGTATCCTCTGAGGAAATCACCGATCTCTAGCTGTTTCTTTCCCGCCGGTTGCGCGGCGCAAACTTTTAAAAGTCCGTCTCCGACGCGCACCCAAAGGGAACGCTTGGTAACGCAAACGACTTCGCCGCAAGCGCGACTTTCCCAATCGATCGCGTCGGCGAGCTCGTTGAGGTTATCGTCCGTAGTGAACGGCCCTAGAATAAGTCGCGTCGGCGGCGCGTCGGGAGCGTTGACTTTGATCCAATCGGCATAAACTCTCGGCCAAGGTTGGAACGCACGGTACGCGTCGATTATTTCGGCGCGCGTTGCGTTCCACTGAATTTTCCCTTCTTCCTTGCGAATTTTAGGCGCTTTTGAAACGGCGCCGGGGTCTTGTGGAATAGGCGAGACTTCGCCGCTTTCGATTTGATCGAGCGCTTTAACGATGAGCGGCGCGCCGAGATTCGCGAGCTTTTCTTCAATTTCAACCGCCG
>ONGM01000097.1 GCA_900317365.1 uncultured Planctomycetota bacterium | reverse complement strand
GCAGGGCGTTTCTCCCTAACGAGAAACGCTCTCGATTAACGACCGGCGTTTCCGCGCTCGATGAGGGTTAGGCAATAGCGTAAGGTTTTCCGGCATGGCGCGGTATCGCGCAAAAATTGCAGACTTCGCCGTTGATATACCCGGTTGTGAATCGCAGGGCGTTTCTCCTTAACGAGAAACGCTCTCGATTACCGACCGGGTTTTCCGCGCCCGATGTGGGTTAGGCAATAGCGTAAGGTTTTCCGGCATGACCCTGTAACGTGGGCTCTTGTAGCCCGGCGAGCGACCAACGGGAGCGGCGATTTCCCAACCGCGCGGTAGCGCGAACCGGGATGAAACGTCCGAACGTTTCCGTTGGTTATTCTTTCTCTTGATAGAGGCGGACGTAGTCGATGAGGAATTCGGTAGGGCAGGTATCGTCGGCGATTTCTCCGCCCCAGGCGCCGCCGATCGCCGTGTTCAGAATGATATAGCAGGGCTTGTCGAAAGGCCAGACAGGGGTCTTCGACTCTTCGTCCGAGCGATTGAACTCTAAAACGACCTCGTTATCGATGAGGAGCAGGAGCTTATCTTTGGTCCATTCGAGCGAGTAGACGTAGAATCGTTCTTCCGGGGCTTCGCCAGGCGCGTCGAAACGCTTGTTCCTGCCTTTCGAGACGACCTGCCAGCGTTCGCCGTCTTTTTTCTGCATGTGAATCGTCGCGTGCGAGGTGCGAGGCGTGTGCCCGACGTACTCCATTATGTCGATTTCACCGCATCTCGGCCAGCCGACTTCGTTGATATTTCTTCCCATCATCCAAATAGCAGGCCAGATTCCCTTGCCTTTCGGAAGTTTTGCGCGCACGTCGACGCGACCGTAGAGCCATTCGACCTTGCCGAGCGATTCAATCGCGCCGGAGGTGTATTCGGCGAACTCGCGTCCCTTATTGCCGGGACGGTTTTTAATATCGTAACGCTCTTTGAGCGTTTTAATCGTGAGGACTCCGTCCTTTTGGAAGACGTTTTCCAACCGGTCTTTCGTGTAATATTGGGCTTCGTTATTGCGGAGATACCCGACTTCGTAGCTCCAGCTTTTGGGGTCGGGCGCGCCTTCGCCGTTGAATTCGTCGCTCCAGACAAAACTCATTTCGCGTCCGTCGGTCGTTGTGATCGTTTTAGGCGGTTCGGAGAAGTCGGGCTTGTTCTTATCGGCGCATAGCGCGGATCCGCTTTTAGCGGCGAGAGCCAAGGCGACGAGCGCCAAAATAGTTGCGGTGCGTTTCATTCGATATTTCCTTTTCTTAAAGAGCGGTTATTAAATTGAGAACGGTTAAGAGAAGATCGCGAGCTTTTGTCGGGCGATCTTCTCCATTTCGTTCACGACGTCGTCGATCGATTTTCCGTCGGAGTTGACGCGCACGGCGTCGGCAGGCTGACATAGCGGCCCGACGGCGCGTTCGGAGTCGAGTTTGTCGCGTTCGTTAATTTGAGCGAGCACGTCGTTGAAATTCGGCGATTCGCCGCGTAGTTGAAGCTCGTGAACTCTTCGTTTCGCGCGTTCTTCCGGACTGGCGTCAAGATAGAATTTGCATCGTGCGTCGGGAAAGACGGCGGTTCCTTGATCGCGCCCTTCCGTAACGATCGGCTTAACGAGTCCGACGGCGCGCTGCCATTGAACCATGAGCGCGCGCACGCCAGGCGCGTTCGCCGGATAGCGCACGGATCGGGAAACGATCGGATCGCGCACGGCGTCGGTAACGTCTTCGCCGTCGAGGTAGGTTCGACCTTCGATCGATTCGAGTTTCATTTTGCGCGCGATTTCGACGAGCGCGTCTTCGTCTTCGAGGTCGCGCTTATCGCGCAACGCTTTGAGCGCGACGGCGCGATACGTCGCGCCTGTATTGAGAAATTCGAGTCCGAGTCGTTGCGCGAGCGCGCGGGCGACGGAACTTTTACCAGCCCCTGCCGGTCCGTCAATGGTAACAACGTCGATTGGCATTGAACGCTCCATGAGTAACAACGCGCTTTTCTGAACGTCGGCAAGGCGTCCGAATTTAGCGCTTTCCGCTACATTGTATTTTAGCGCTTTCCGCTACATTGTATACGAAGAGACGTTCGAGCGCCATAGCGCGGTCGGCATTTCTTTGCCGCGACGTTCGTACGCGTTCGTTTATTACGCGTTCGTTTATTACGCGATTGCAACGTTTTCGCAGTTCGTTTTGATTTGTTCATATATGCAGGTTAATCAAGTTGAGACGGCGTTTTGGAGAGACAATACCGAATAATTTTAATTTTTCGAGTTGTTAAATTGTCGAAAATGTGTAAAATACGCGATGTTTATAAGTGTGGAAAGGCGTTTTTTCCACGATAACGGCGGTATTGCGCTCGTCGTTATTCTGCGGCGAGCAGCGTTTGGTAGCGAGTAGACGTCGAGTCGTCGCGCGAGCGTCCGATCGTTACGGCGACGTCGATACTGACGATTGTGCGCGATTCGCTGTTTGCAAACGTTTTTCCCGATACGCTTATTGCGCGGCGCGCGCTTGCAAGAAGTCTTGCGTTTGGCGGTATTAAAGCGTTGAGCGCGGCGACTCTGACGCCGATAAGTAGGCAAAGAGCGTGTGAACGCCGCGCGTTGGCGCTAGCTTGGACGTTTGGCGACGGAGCGTGCAGCTCGTTTTTAACGGAATAGGAGAGATAGGAGCGACGTCATGGAACGAGAATACGACGATTTCGACAGAGACGGGCGTTACGATTCCGTCTACGTAGACTCGGAGCGATACGTCGGCGATTCCTACTATCTTGACGACTACGCTTTTGACGAAGAGCGCGATCAGGTTTCTTCCGGCGAGTTTCGATCGGTAAGTAGCGACGACTGTTACGACGCGTCCGACTCGTCTTCACTCGACGTGTTGGACGATCCGATTCGACTATATCTTGTCCAGATGGGCGACATTCCGATGTTTACGCTTGCGGAAGAGCGTCAGGCGGCGACGAAGATCGATCGCGCGCGTCGACGTTTCCGCAACGCGACGTTGCGACTCGACGCGGTCATTCGATACTCGACGTCGCTTCTGGAGAAGATTCGAGACGGCCGCGCGCGATTGGATCGAACGATCGACGTTTCCGTCTCCGATTTGGAAGCGAAGAAGCGCTTTCTCGCGTTGCTCGAGCCGGCGACGTCGACGTTGCGCTCGATTCTTGCCCGCAATCGCGCGGACTTTGAAAGAATGCGGTTCGGGTCCGTGACGCCGGAAGAACGCCGACTGATTCGGCGCACCGTTCGAGCGCGTCGTCGTCGCGCCGCCAGGATTCTTAACGAGCTTGATTTGCGTTCGCAGGCGTTCATACCGTTTTTAGACAAATTGGAACGCAGTCTTGAAAAGCTTCGCAATCGGATCGCGCGCGCGAAAGAGCTGAAGCGCGAGCTTGCGGAACTCGACGCGAAATCCCCGTCGCGCGGAAACGACGCTCTCTTTGAACGCGTCGAGTCGAAGCGGGACGATTCGGAGAACGTGTGGACGATGGAAGGCGGATGGTCGGTTCGCGCGAGTCGAGCGACGCGATCGTCGGCGAGCGCGGACGAGGACGCCGAATCGCTCGAATGCTCCGAGCTTAACATAACGCGCGACGGGGTCGCGGAGCGAAGTTTTCGCGCCGGCGCCGGGAAAGAGAACGCGCGCCGCTCTCAGCTTCGCGAAGAATATCGCTCTATTCGTCGCTATTTGCGTCGATGGCGATTCGCCGCGAACGACGGACTCGGGGAAATTGAGCGTCGACTGTCGCGCGCTATCCAACGACGCAAGGAATTTGAAGAGGCGAAACGAGAATTTTCCGCCGGCAATTTGCGTCTCGTCGTGAGTATTGCGAAACGCTATCGGAATCGCGGCTTGAGCTTTTTGGATCTGATTCAAGAAGGCAACACCGGGTTAATGAGGGCGGTCGACAAATTTGAGTACAAGCGCGGATTCAAATTCTCGACGTACGCGACCTGGTGGATCCGTCAGGCGATCTCCAAGGCGCTCGCCGACCAGTGTCACGCGATTCGCATTCCGAATCATCTGCTTGAAACGCTCAAAACGATCCGCAAGGCGACGCGCGAGATCACGAAGCGCGCGCAGGACAATCCGACGCCGCAGGAGATCGCGTCCGCGTCCGGGCTTTCCGTGTCCGAAGTTCGTTCGGCGATCGAGGCGTCCCGGCCGTTGCTTTCGCTCGATCGTCCGGTCGAAGGCAGCGAAGAGAGCTTCTTCGGCGACTTCTTAGAGGATCCGCGCAAGAGCGATCCGCTCGTTGAAATCAATCGCTCGGCGTTGCGCGAGCGACTCGACGAGGCGCTTTCCGCGCTGACGTTCCGAGAGCGCGAAATCGTTCGCTTGCGATTCGGACTTGTCGACGGTTACGCGTACACGCTCGAAGAGGTGGGCAACATCTTTAAGATTACGCGCGAGCGAGCGCGTCAAATCGAGGCGAAGGCGGTGCGCAAGTTGCAGCATCCGATTCGTTCGAAGACGCTGACCAGTTTTTTGGACGGGTCCGCGCAACGCGATCGTAACGGTCGCGGGTCGCGTCGCAATTCGGAGCGACGTCGTTCCGAGGGCACGGAAAAAGGCGGAACCGAGACGTCGTCAGAATCGGCGCTTCCTCCGTCCGCGTCCTTTTCCGGAACCTGTTTTGTCGGCGCGTTAGCGAGCGCTCCTGCGATCCAATAGCGAGCGGCGCCGCAACGAGACCGGTGGGGAACGTTTAAGGGAACGTTCGTCGTCGACGCCGCGCTTACGGCGTCCGACAATTGATTTAAGCGATTCGACTTAGCGGTCGGATCGCTTTTTTGCGTTTTCTAGTCGGAGCGGGCCGCTTTTTTAATTCGCGCGCTTGCAAAAAAGGCGCGTTTGCGTCATAATAAGACAGCGTCGCGCGAGTCGGCGCGTTGATTTCGAAACGGAGCTTTGGCGTTATGAAGAGCGAACGAAAAGTTTTTGTTGGGAACCGCGAGACGAAATTGCAAATGACGTCGATGATCGACGTCGTGTTTCTATTGCTTGCTTTCTTCGTCATAACGTACAAGACTCCGGAAGTGGAAGGGGACTTTAATATTCGTATGCCGGTCGACGCGCAGTCGCAATCGACGCCGCAACTTGACGATTTGGCGCCGGTTACGGTTGCGTTGACGTCGACGTCGACCGGCGAACTGAGCGGCATTCGCTTTGGCGAGGCGAAGGTCAAAGACATGGCGGCGTTGCGCGCGGCGGTCTTTCAGTACGTCAATATGAGCGAAGCGTCGTATCAAGAAGCGCTTGCCGGCGGCGACGTTCCCGAATTTCGCGACGATTTGGAAATTGAATTGGATTGCGATTCCCAGTTGCGTTATCGTTACGCGATCCAGGCGATCACCGCCGTTACCGGATACCTCAACGGGGACGACCAGATCGTGAAAATGGTCGATAAAGTGAAGTTCACTCCGCCGCGTTAATTTCCGAATTCGATTCGTATGGAGACGCTATGGGTTCACCGAAGCAATTTGGACCTTTCATTCTAGATCGCATGATAGGTCGCGGCGGCATGGGCGCGGTCTATCGCGCGACGCACGAAAAGACGGGACAAGTCGTCGCGGTTAAGGCGTTGCTACTGCCGCTCGAGCAGGAGCGAGAACGATTTGAAGCGGAAATCTCGACCCTCCGACTCTTGCGACATGAGAATATCGTTAAGCTCTACGGTTTTGGGCAGGAAGACGGCGTTCTCTATTACGCCATGGAATACGTCGACGGTCCGAGCCTCTCGGTCTTGCAGAAGCGCGGACGACGATTCACTTGGGAAGAGGTCGCCTATATCGGACAAATGGTCTGCCGCGCGCTGAAGCACGCCCACGATCGCGGCGTCGTGCACCGCGACGTCAAGCCTGCCAATATTCTCCTGCTCAGCGGCGGCGGCGTGAAAGTCTCCGATTACGGAATCGCCCAGTATTTCGGCGCCTCGAGACTAACGAACGCAAATCAGGTCGTCGGAACGATCGAGTATATGGCTCCTGAGCAAGCGCAAGCCGGCGCCGTTACCCCGAAAACCGATATGTACTCGCTCGGCGCCTTAATGTACGCCCTGCTGACCGGGAAACCGCCTTATCAAGCGAGCGGGCTACCGGAGCTTCTCCGAGAGTTTCGAAAAGGGTTTCCGGAGCGCGCCAAAGCGTTGCGCCCGGAAATTCCGCGCGTTCTCGACGATCTCGTCTTCGATCTTTTAACGATTTCGCCTGAGAAGCGACCTGGCGACGCGCGCATTATCGGGCGCCGACTCCAGGCGATTCTCAACTCGTCCGCAAACTGCGTCGACGGCAATCCGTTTCTCAACCAGCGCTTGCCGGCCCGAACTCCCTCGCAAGCGAAGCCCAACCCCGCCGAGCCGAAGACGAATTCGCGCGTCGATCTGGAGAACCCGACGACCAACGTCGTCTCGAGCGCGCTCGACGCCAAGGACGATTTCTCCCCGGACGACGCGCGAGCGCCTGATTTCCCGTATCGACCGATCGGGCAGGATCTCAACGAGGAAATCGACTATCAGTCTCCGTTCGACAAGACGACGGAACTTGCGTCGAACGACGAAAAGCCGTCGTCGAACGCGGAGGTTTTGCGTCCTGAGGAGGCGCGGGACGATTTCGTTCTCAACGGCTCCGACGAAAAGGACGCGGAGCGCGGGCGCTTCGACGATTGCGAGACGTCGACGCGGCACATTTTGCCGACGGAGGAGGAGAAGAGCAAGGTCGAGATCCCCTTTGAATCCTTCGACGAAAAGGACGTTCTCGGCGCGCGATCGGCGAACGATTCGGAAGCGACGATGGCGGCGCTCGGGACCTACGACCATACCTCGGACGGCGCGGACGTTCGTCCTCAGACGCCGACCGTTTCCGAGGCGAACGCGTCCATGGATTTTGAAGTTTCTTACGAATCGAACGAAGCGTCAGACTCAAGTCGCTCGGCGCCGGATCAGACGACGCATTCGACGCATGGCGCCGACGCGGAGACGATGGTCGGCGCGTCGACCGGCGCGCGCGCGGACGACGCGTTTGAACTTGCCGATCGTAAAGAGATGCTCGCGAAGGCGCGCGAACACGGGGTCGGCGTCGTTCTGCAGGGGCGCGGCGGTTCCGAGCGACCCGTCGCGAACGCCTCGGCGGAGACCGCGTTTGATTCCGGCGCGCACGTTTCGCGACCGCGCCGCGCTCAAATTGAGCCGCAATCGGAGGCGTTTCCGCAAGGTAAGAACGTTCCCTTTGAGGAACTCGACGTCGTGAGCGAAGACGCGACGCCACTTGAAAAGTTTAAGAAGTCGCAGTTCACGCCTGTCGACGAAGACGAGCTTGGCGATCTTCCGACTCCTGAGCATGACGCGTCGTTTCCGTATCCTCGATTCCGGTTCATAACGCTTGTTCTTGCGCTCGCCGCCGTTATTTACCTCATTTTGCTCGGCTTTTTGCACGCGTATCGTCCGTCCGCCGACTATCTTTACTCGCGGTTCGACGAAAAGCTAAGCGTCTGTCGCGCCTCGGAGTTCGGCGCCGCGTTAAAGCGTTGCGAGAAGGACATGGCGCGCTTTATTGAGAATTATCCGGACGACCCGCGCGCGGCTAAGGTGAATTACTTCTTGAGCGAGCTTCGGGTCGACGAACTCGATTTGCGTTTGGAACGGCAGCTTTCCGGGGTCGGGCGCGCGGCGCGACAGTCGTCGCTCGAACGGGAATATCTCGAAGCGCGACGCGTCGCCGCCGACGATCATGAGCTTGGCGCCAAAAAGTTGCGCGCCTTTATTGAATTTCGCGAACCTGAGCATTTCGTTCTCGACGCGGAGACCTCGCGCCTAATCAAGCCGGCCGAAGAAAGCGGCGCTCGAATTAAGAAACGCCCCAATCGGTGGAAGGAGTGGGCGGAAATCGACCGCGCGCCCTCCACGGAAGTCGAGCGTCTCGTCGTCGTCGCCTATCGTCGTCTTGCGGAACTCGAACGTGAGACCGCGAAGACGCGCGCGGAGGATATCGACGCCTTGCGACTCGGACTCGAAGCGGCGCGCGAACTTGACGCGCGAAACCCGGAGCGCGCGCAACGTATTCGCGCCGCCGCGCGCGAACTCTACGGCGACTACGATTGGGCGACCGAACTACTCGACGCCGAAGCGCCCGACGCCTCGAAGCCCGCGCCTAAGCCTGCGCCCGCCGTGCACGAAGTCGTCGTGGAATCGGAAGAAGCGACGGAACCGGAGTCGCCTGCGCAGGACGTCGGAACGCCGGAGTCGGAAGAGTAGCGACGGCTTGCGCCTGTCGCCTGCAACGCGCTTTTCCCCGCGCGTTGCGACGACGATTTGCCGGCCGCGCGATTTGGGCGTTTTGTAGTCCGACGAGCGACCAACGGGAGCGACGATTCACTAACCGCGCGGGAGCGCGAACCGGGATCCAACGCCCGAGCGGTGGTCCGCAGGCTAAAGCCAGACGGCTTCCCCCCTGCGGGGGCGCGCTTCGCGCGATAAAATTTTCAAGGCTCGCTTCGCTTCGCCT
>ONGM01000114.1 GCA_900317365.1 uncultured Planctomycetota bacterium | reverse complement strand
TACTGCGAGACGATCATCGCGATACCGTCGACTTCGAGCGCGACGGCGCTGAGCGCGCCGACGTACGGCGCCGCGACGACGACGGCGGATTCGATCACTCTGAATTGGCGCGCGGTCTCCGGCGCGTCGAAATATACGGTTGAATACGCGGCTTCGGGGGAGGAAACGTTTACGAAGAAGACGATTGCGGGCACGTCGACGAGCGTAACGCTTTCGGATCTGACGCCGAACACGACGTATCGCTACAGGATTCGAACCGTAGGTGACGGCGCGACGAGGTTGACGTCGCGTTACGGCGCGCTTGCGACGGCGACGACTAGCAATGAGAAGATCGATCTCGCCGTTCCCAACGCAGCAATAAAGTCGAGCGGCGCCGGAACGATTACGGTCGCCTGGGACGCGGTTGCGCACGCGTCGGGTTATACGCTGATTTATAAGGAGAAGTCGGAGACGGAGTACAAGACGATCAATTTAGACGCGACGACGACGGAATACACGATTGCCGGGCTTACGACAGGCGCGACGTATTACGCTAAAGTTCGTTCGCTCGGTTCAGGCGCGTACAAGACGTCGGCTTATTGCGGGACGTTGACCGGTAAGGCAGCCGTCGTGGTTAATCTTTCGGCGCCGACGATCCTCTCGACAAGGGCGACGACGAAGACGATTCACTTTGAACTGAGCGCGGTTGATCACGCGACGAAATACGTCGTGGCGTACGCGCCGCTGGGCGGAACTAGCTTTACGGCGAGATCGTCGACGACTCCGACGGTGAGCGTTACGGATCTCGCGCCGGGAACGACGTATCAGTTCAAGACGCGCGTCGTTACGGACGAGGAGGGCTATGATAACTCTGCGTATAGCGAAGTCGTTACGTACGCGACGCTGAAGACTCCGCCGCGTTTACCGATTCCGACGATTAAGGAGACGTATGTCGCTAAGACATGTGTCGACGTTGTTTGGGATTACGTCGACGACGCAGTGAAATATCACGTGTTTTACGCTCCCCACGGGACGGAAGAGTGGGCTTCGCGCTCTGTTACCTCTAGGTATTATGGAGTTGCGATTTCCGGTTTACAGGCTGGCAAAACGTATGACTTCAAAGTTCGCGCGGTCGGAGACGGCGAAGAGTACAAAACGTCCCTGTTTAGCGACATAGTCACAGTTAAAACGCTCACGACGTCGGTACAACTCGCAAAGCCGATCGTAACGGTTTCCTCCCGCGGCGAAACGTCTGTGGTCGTCGAATGGGACGACCCGCTTCGCTCTTCCGGATGGACCGTGAGATATCGTAAGACGACGGAAACGTCTTATCACTTTTCCTTCAGGGCGGGGTGTAAGAACATCGCCCAGATTAAGAATCTTGATCCGAAGGCAACGTATGAAGTGTCTGTGCAGAACTATCATGTGGACGAGAACTATACGTCTTCTGAATGGAGCGACCCTCTGTATCTGTACCCGCTCACGACGCTCAACTCGCCTGTCGTCTCGCTAGACTCGGCAACGAACGATAGTCTGACGATTCGTTGGACTGGAATTAGCGATTCGTCCGGCTATACGATTCGGTATAAAGCGAAATCGGACGCTGAGTATAAGGAGATTGTAGTCGATCCCGGACAAACGAGTTATACGTTCGCCGGTCTTTCCGCAAATACGCTCTACTATTTCCGCGCGCGCGCAAATGGAAATTTGACGTCGACAAAGTCGTCCGCGTACTCTACCCTTGTGAAGTATCAGACGAACGCCGTTGCGAACGCGATCTTAGAATTGGGCGACGAACTGTTCGACGAGCTTTCTGAAGATTACGACGCGCTTGCGGTCCGATTCTAGCCTCGTATAAGCGGATCGGTTTTTCAGAGAAAGGTTGACGAGGTTCTTAGCGGGAAACGCGCGTCGTTTTTCGCTAAGAACCTTTTACGTTAAGAGTGTGGAGGACGCCGAAGGTTTGCGCAAACAATCCTTCTTTCAATCCTCCGCCTTGCGCGAACGACGAGAATCTCGCGCTCTCGAGACGAGTTTTTCTGCGCGGCGTTCTTCGGCGTTTCCTTGATTTCTCATTTAGGTCTCCTCGTCGATATTTCATTTCCCGATTTTGAACTGTTGTCCGTAGCCGCTTCTTGGAATAGGGGTTGACGTTCTTGTCGACACAAATTGAAACGAGCGCTGAGGATTGTTTCTGACGGAACCCCTTAGAACCCTTAAGAACCCTTATGATGGATTTTCACGATTTTTTCTCGCATTTTCATCAAAGAACACTTGCCAAAAGCGGTACAGGTGGTATTTTATCGATTTATTTAAAGGG
>ONGM01000044.1 GCA_900317365.1 uncultured Planctomycetota bacterium | reverse complement strand
CGCGCCGAGCCCCTCGAAAGGATACATTCCCACCGCGCCGATCCCGGTTCCAATTCAAAATCCGCCCGCGTCCCGACCTGCGCGCGACCCGGTCGTTCCGCCGGTCGTCTCCCCGAAAATCTAAGCCGCGCCGACGCCTCGCCTCGCGCCGACGCGGCCTAACAATGCGCGCGTTCCGACGAAGTGTCGGAACGACTATCTGGGAAGACAAATTTTCTGATTTCGACTTCGCGGCGCGTGAGTTCCAATCCCTTAACAGTCTATGTTAATTGGTAAACTCATCGTCAAATTTCCGTCTGCATTTCGTTTAACTTGGACTCTTAACTTGGACTCTTTAACATGGACTTTCAACTTGGACTTTTGTTCATGACTTCTATTTCAGACTTGTTTTCCCGACTCGTATCCGAAAAATAACTTGGACTCTTAACTTGGACTTTTCTAAATATACCCCGTTTAACTTGGACTTTCAAGCAGGAAGGAAAAAGTCCAAAGCGACTCCAACGGTCTCTCCGCGCTCCCTTAAAAAACAACCTTTTCCGCGCGTTTTCTTGTTTTTCTCGCCCGCAGACGCTACAATTTAAGCAAACCACCAAGGAACGCGTCGGCCGCTCGCCGTCGCAGAAAGGACGCGGAACAATGCGATTCAGAACGATCACCCTTGTTTTAGCGACGCTCGCGGCGTCCATTCTCGCCTATTCCTCCTTCGCTGCGGAAGAAGGCGTCGTCGTCAAGGCGCAGCCGACGCGGCGCGTCTTTAACGTCGACGAACAGAACGCCAGAACCCGACTCGAGCCGAATTACGTCGGTCCGTACGGCGACGGATACGTCGAAAAAGACGGCGTCTTCCGATGCGAAACGCCGGAATTAGGTCAAAACGGAAAAGGCGTGCGATTCACTTTTAGCTTAAATCAAAAAACGCCGACCCCGATCGTCGCCGAAGGATGGAGCAAGGCGGAAAACGTCGACGGCGATAAGAGCGCCGACTACTCCCTCTATATCGACCTCATCTACGAAGACGATTCCCCCCTCTGGGGACAGACCTACGCCTTCCCGACCGGCAATTCCGACTGGACTAAAGGCAAAATCGTCATCTTCCCCGACAAACCGATCAAATTCGTTACCTTCTACGGAATGTTTCGCGGTAAGACCGGCGCGGTCGAATTTAAAGATTTCGCGCTCTACGAATACAAAATCGACGAGCGCGTTCTCTACTTTGACCGCCAGCCCGTCGAAGTCGGCGAAACGCCCGTCGCAACCGCGCCCTCTTATCTCTTCTTCGATCAGGCGCTCGACGCCGGACAAAACTTCCTCGGGGTCGACGCGCAAAAGCTGAACTCAGGCGCAACCGCAGATTTCGACGGCGTCAGACTCAACGCGACCTCGACAAAATTCTATTACGACGTCGAGGAAACAAGGATAAGACTCTATACCGAGTCCGACCGCGACCGCGTCTTCACCTTCTACTACGCCTTGCCCGTTCCGCAAGACCCCGACGCGTCCGTCATAAGATGGTACGACGGTCCCCGCGCCGTACGAAAAGCCGACGTAGGGGACTTCCGGTTCACACGAAAAATCGCCGACGTCGGCGCGGGGGAAACCTCGCCTTACCCGATCGGCGTCGTCGATCAGCCCGCCGCCGACGGTCGATCCGCCGCATACCGCGCGCTCGCGATCGACCCCGAATACCCCGCGTTCTATCGCGTCTTCTATAACGCCGCGACGCGCGAACTCTGTCTCGCGTTCGATCTGGCGCTCACAAAAGAAAAGCCTTCGATCGAACTGCGTTTCGTTCAAATCGTTACGACGATCGAAACGGAACCGTCAGGCGGCGAACCCCGACTTCTCGCGTTCCGAGACGCCTTCGCGCGTTATCAGGCGACGCATCCGCACGCCTTCCGCGTCCGCGCGGTCAAGCAGGGGAACTGGATGGCGTTCGCCAAAATCTCAAAGGTCAAGGATTGGGAAGACTTCGGGTTCCAATTCAAAGAGGGAATCGACGAACTCGACGAAGACGACTCGCGAAACGTAACCTCCTTCCGCTACACCGAGCCGATGACCTGGTGGCAACAGATTACGAAATCGGAGACCTCGCCGAAATCCAAAGCCGCCGCTATTGAGAACGCGCGCGAATTCGCGCTTGGCAACAAAAAGAACGCGGACGGTTCCCCATCGTGGAATACGCGCGAAGCGCAAGCGCTCTTCACCACCGGATTCCGCGACGTCAACGGCGACTTCTTCGGCATGCTCCTCGACACGCCGTGGTGCGACGGCGTCGTCTGGAGTATGAACGACGCTCCCGGTCTCGTAAGACTTGCGCGCGAAGGTAAGCTCAAGAACGACGTCAACGCCCCGATGACCGAAGCCGGAATCCCGCTCGTCGCAGGATTCGCAACGAAATGGAGCGACGAAATCGCCAATAATCTCTACGGCAAGTCCCTTGACCCCACAGACGTTCCGACGACCCGCGACGACTTCGTCAAGGCGGCGACAATGAAAGGCTGCGACGGCGAATACGTCGACTCCAGCGAAGGCTACGTAACCGCGACCCTCGACTTCCATCGTCCGCATTTTGCCGGTATGGCGACCCCGCTGACCTTCGACGCGGAAACGCGCAAGCCGGCGATCTTTCGAGGTCTCATTGCGTTCGAATACGTTCGACAAATCTCGCGAGACGTCCACGCGCGCGGCAAACTCATTATGGCGAACTCAACTCCGAGCCTGCACTTCTGGCTCGCGCCGCAACTCGACGTCCTCGGCACGGAAACCAACTGGAATTGGGGCGACGCGTGGCGTCCAATGCCCGACGACGAACTCCTCTTCCGCCGTTTCCTCTGCGGCGGCAAGCCCTACTGCTTCCTCATGAACACCGACTTCTCTAAGTTCACGAAGGAGATGACGGAACTCTATATGAAACGCGCCGTCGCGTACGGAATGTTCCCGAGCTTCTTTAGTCAAGACGCCTCGACTGGTCATTACTTCGAGACCCCCGAGCTCTACGAGCGCGACCGTCCGCTCTTCAAAAAGTATATGCCGATCGTAATCGCCGTCGCGGAACAAGGTTGGGAACCGATCACGTTCGCATATTCCAACGATCCGAAGATTTACGTCGAGCGTTTCGGCGCGCTTCCCGGTCAAGGGAACGACTCCAACCAACTTCGACCGACCAATACGGTCTACCTCACGGTTTTTAACGACACGGATTCGGCAAAACCGATTAAAATTTATTTCGACAAAGCGTTGCGCGATTTTGCTAGCCAATGCGAAATCGTCGACGTCGAACGCGAAGACGTCAAACTCCAATGCGTCTCGAACGACGACGGAAACGTTCTCAACGACGACAAAGAACTCGACGCGCAAGACGTTCGCGTCTATCGTTTCACTCCGAAAAACTCCATTGCCAACCTATCAACAGACAAATAGAAAGGAACTTAAGATGAACCGCCGCGATTCTATGATTGCCCTCGCCGGACTCGTCCTCGGTTCCGGCGCCGTCGACCCCACGATCCTCATGGCGACCGTACTCAACCCGAGGTATTTCCGAAAGGATCTCCCGCCGGTAAAACTGCGTGTCCTATCGTACAATATCCAAATCGGTCGCGAACCGGGAGGCTCATATTCCGACCCTGCGCAAGCGTTCCTCGACCACACCGCCGCGACGATCAGTCGCGAAACGCCCGATATCGCCGGACTGCAAGAAGTCGATAATAAAACGAAGCGGAGCGGACTCGACGTCGATCAGCTCGGAGAATTGAGCCGAATGACGAATATGATCCCCACCTTCACGTCGAAAATCGATTTGCCTGGCGGAAAATACGGTATTGGAACCCTCTCGCAAGAGAAGCCGCTCGCGGTCGATTACGTCTATTTAGACGGCTCCTCGCATCGGCGCGTCTTGCAAATGATCGACTTCGGAAGGTTCTACTTCTTCAACACGCACCTGCCGCTGAAAGCGGAGTTGCGCCTCAAAGCGGTCAAGAAGATCGAAGAGCAAGCCCTCCTACGCAACGACAAGCCGATTATCCTCGTCGGCGACCTCAACGCGGAACCGGAATCGGAAGAGATCAAGGAACTGAAAAAAACGTGGACCGTCGTCAGTCCCGACGCGCCGACCTTCCCCGCACCGGAACCGACCGTTCAGATCGACTACGTCTTTATTCGCAACGCAATCGAACTTAAGGTCAACGAGGCGCGCGTCGTAGAAGACCCGCGCACCTCCGACCATCGCCCGGTCTTCGTCGACGTCGAATTCAAATGACGCCCGACGATCGGCGATTTCGTCTAACCTCCGAGCGTCTCGAAATCTTTCCGCTGACGCTCGAGGAATTCTATCTTTACCTAACGGATCGCGACGCGTTCGCGGCGCTGTTCCAGTTTCCGCCTCCTCTCGACTGGCACGCCTTCCAGACGGAACGCGCGATTACGAGTTTCTACGACGCCGCGCTACGCGCCGACCCGGCCGAATATTTCTGGCGAACCCTCTGGATCGTCAAGCCGCGCGACCGCGACCTCATGCTCGGACACATCTGCTTCCACGCCCCGCCCGTTAATCGACGCGTCGAAATCGCTTATACGACCGAGACCGCGCGTCGCAATTGCGGCGTCATGACCGACGCGCTACGCTTACTCCTCGCGCGGCTCGCCGAACGTCCCGACGTCGACTGCGTTATCGCCGAGACCAAACGCGACAACCTCGCCTCCGCCCGCGTCTTGCAAAAGAACGGGTTCCGGCGCGACTCGTCTCAACCTTGTAAAGGATACGTCCAGTGGCGGTTGGATTTGTCGACCCTGCGCCGCTCGGAATGAACGAGACCTGTCGCAAGCGGAAAAGGCGGGTTGCGAAGCCTCGCGCAAAGCGCGCTTTCATTTCGGAGAAACGATCTTGTCGTCTCGACGCCCTCCGCGTTCCTTTGCGAAAATTGGCGCGAACTTGACGACTGTTGCAACGTTAGTACAATCACAAACGAAACGCGCGTTCGCGTTAGATAAACGAATAAAGCGATATTCCATAAAGAGTCAAAGAATCAAAATGAGAGTAAGAGCCGTTTTCATCACCACGCTATTTCTCGCCCTCGCAACGGTTTTCGCGTACGGCGCGCAGACGCAAGTCAAAGAGCTCGTCGTTCCGCGCGTTATCAACGGCAAGCAGGTCGCCGAACTAACGCGCGATCAACTTGAAACGTTGAAAGGAATCGACGAAGTCAAAACGATCGTCGTTCCGAATTTCGTAACGAAAATCGGTTTTCAAGCGTTCGCAATCTGCGACGAGCTGACGACCGTAGAAATTCCCGCCTCCGTTACGGAAATCGGCGACTTTGCGTTTACGCAATGCGAAAATCTCAAAGCGATCAAAGTCGATCCGGCGAACGCGCATTATTGCGACGTCGACGGCGTTCTCTTCACGAAAGACAAGAAGACCTTGATTGCGTTTCCACGCGACAAACGAGCGTCGAACGCGTCCGCGCAAGACTCTTCGTTCAAAAATGGGAGCTATATTGTTCCCAATACGGTCGTTAAAATTGAAAGCGAAGCCTTCTGCGCCAACGAAAATCTAAGAAGCGTCCTTATTCCCGAGTCCGTACAGGAAATTGGTTTTTGCGCGTTTTCTTTTTGCGACCGATTAGAAAAGATCGAAGTCGCCGCCGCGAGCGCGACCTTCGCGTCGCTCGACGGCGTTCTCTACTCCAAAGACGGTAAAACGTTGGTCGCGTTTCCGTGCGGTAAGAAACTCAACGGCGGAAAATTCGTCGTTCCCGACTCCGTTACGACAATTGAATACAACGTCTTCTCCGGTTGCGACCTCTTAAAAGAGATCGCGGTCGCCGCGTCAAACGCGCATTTCCAATCGCTCGACGGCGTTCTCTACTCCAAAGACGGCAAAAAGTTGATCGCGTTTCCGTGCGGTAAGGAGCTTGCCAAAGGAAGGTTCGTCGTTCCCGACGCCGTCGTCTCGATCGAAACCTACGCGTTTTGCGGATGCGATTTAAGGCGAGTTGTGATTCCCGAAACGGTCGTTACGATCGGGGACTATGCGTTTGCATACTGCGACGACTTAATTGGCGTCGTCGTTCCGAAGTCGGTCGTTACGATCGGAAGCTTTGCGTTTTGGTACTGCGACAGTTTGGCGTCCCTCCGAATTGCCGAGTCGGTTACGACGATCGGCCGCTACGCTTTTGCCGATTGCGTCAGCCTAACGAGCGTCTACGTGCCGCGTTCCGTTACGTCGATCGAATACGGCGCGTTCTGGGAATGCGCGAGTTTAACGACCGTCTCCGTCTCCGAGTCCTGCAAGCTCGAAGCCGAAGTCTTCCCAAGCTCCTGCGAAGTCGTTCATAGCGAAATGGAAGAATTCTCCAGCGTTGAAGTCGCAACCTCCGACGACGACGGCGACGACGACGGCGACGACGACGGCGACGACGGCGACGACGGCGACGACGGCGACGACGATGACGACGACGACGGCGACGACGACGACGGCGACGATGACGACGGCGACGACGACGACGGCGACGATGACGACGACGATGACGACGACGACGGCGACGATGACGACGGCGACGACGACGACGACGATGACGGCGACGACGACGACGGCGACGATGACGACGGCGACGACGACGACGGCGACGACGACGACGATGACGACGGCGACGGCGACGGCGACGATGACGACGACGACGATGACGACGACGACGATGACGACGACGACAATGACGACGACGATGACGACGACGATGACGACGACGACGATGAATAAATCTTTATCGAGCTCTTATCAGAAGTCCGCTTAAAAACAACGCCGACACTTGGGTTCTACGCCCGAACGTCGGCGTTTGCGTTTCTTTGTCAAAAGGCGGCGCTCCCCTATCGCGACGAGAACCGCAAACTCTCTTTGCTCCTTACGAGGCAGGGCGCTTGTTTGGGCGAGGCTAAAAAAATGCGTCCCAGCGCTGGCCACGCGAGAGGGCGAATGGCGTCAACCGCGCGTCGCCCGAACCGGGAAGAAACTCCGGAACGTCGAATCCAGGCGCGATAAAAGATAAAGCGATCGAAAAGATTCAAATTTGTGTGTAGAATATACGGTATTGTTACTCGCTGTTATTCCCATAATTGGCGCCGTCAAGAGATTGGCGGAACGAGATATTCGCAACGTTTTAGGAAATCGCAAAATGCATTTGAACGTCTTCAAAAACATCGCAAAAAAAAGCGTTAAAGACAAGGCGCCGAAATCGCGCAGGCTTCAGCTCGAGGGGCTGGAAGAGCGCGAACTTTTAAGCGTGTCGCCAGGCGTAGAATACGGAACGTCGACCGTGCTGGAATCGGCGATCGTCGAATGCGTCGCGGAAGCTCAGACGAACGAGATTGTCGATCTCGGCGCGTTGGAAGCGCTCGACGGCGTCGAGGGGAGCGGCGGGTCGATCGTCGTTACGACAAGCGCGGACGTCGTGGACGATACGGACGACGCGATTTCACTGCGCGAGGCGATCGCGAGCGCGCAGCCTGGCGACTCGATTACCTTCGACGAGTCGTTGAAAGGTTCGACGATTACGCTCGGTAGCGCGTTAACGATCGACAAATCGATCACGGTGGACGCGTCTTCGCTCTGGGACGGCGATGCGAACGCGCCGGGGCTCGCGCTGGACGGAAATCTCCGGACCGGCTTGGCGATCGTAACGGCGCCGACGCGCTTCGTCGGGCTGACGTTCACGCGTGGGAACGCGGCGAAAGGCGGAGCGATTGATGCGACGACGGATCTTACGATCGACGACTGCGTCTTTTTGAATAACCGATTTAATCCGGCAAGTTACCTCGCGATCGGCGGCGTGGTCTATACGACGAACGCCGAACTGATAATCAACAATTCGCAGTTTCTTTCGAACCAAACGTCGTCCCAGAACGGCGGGACGGTCTGGGCCGAGAATTGCGATATTGTTATAACGAACGCAACGTGGCGCGACAACACATCGAGCGGAAGCGGCGCGTTGTTCGTCCGAGGGGAGGACTCCACCGTAACGATCTTGGCGAACGAATTTTCAAACAACTCGGGGGTCTACGGCGGCGCAATCCACGCAAACGGGGCCAAGCTCACGATCAACGACACGCAATTCACATCAAACCGAGCGTCCCAAAACGGCGGGTCGATCTGGGCAAGCGGCGGCGAGTTAGTCGCCACCAACGTAACGTGGAACGGCAACGTCGCGACTGAGCGAGGAGGCGCGCTTATTACGCGCGGAGTGGAGTCCGTCGCGCTCGTAGCCAGCAATTTTACGAACAATACGACAAGCCGGTTCTACGGCGGAGGAGGCGCGTACTTCGCAAAATCGACAGTGAACATTCAGGACGTCAATTTTACAGGCAACACGACTCCAGTATCAATGAGAGGTCAAGGCGGCGCGATCTTTTTTGCAGAAGACGTAACGGCGACCATATCCGGAGGTTGCGTTTCCGAGAATCAAGGGGGCTGCGGGGCGGGAATTTACGTTTCAGCAGGTTCGAACGTAGCGCTCGAAAACGCCGCGCTAACGAACAATGGGTCGCTAGAAAACAGATCCAGTAGCTACGGCTCGTGGAACTGGACGTACCCAACGGTCGATGGGGGCGCGATTTACGCGCTTGGAACGGTAACGGCGACGAACGTGGAATTTGTCGACAACTACGCGCAAAACGGCGCCGGCGTCTGCGTCGACGGAGAAAACGCGCTCGTTACGCTTAACGCGTGCTCCGTTCGAGGCAATCGATCAAACAACGCCGCAAACGATCGTGGCGGCGGCGCTCTGGTTCGTCAAGGCAAACTCGTCGTGTCAGGCGGCGAGTTCGTAGCAAACGGCTATGCCGTCGGGGGTATGCCCACGTACGGCGGCGCTATCCACGTCGGCGCGAACGGCGAAGCGACGGTCGACGGCGCGCTCATCAAAGGAAACCTAGCGACAGAAGGAGCCGGCGTCTACTCCCTCGGCAACTTTACGGCGACCAATTGTCTAATCGTAGAAAACAACTCTCCTGCCATTCTCAAAGGTAGCGCCAATGCCGACGGCGTAGGCGGCGGTATCTACGTCGGGGGCGGCGTTACGAATTTGAACTCCGTAACGATCGCCGGCAACACCGTAACAAGGCGCGGCGGCGGTTTGGCGGGACCGAAGAGCGGCGAAGCGGTCGTCAACGTCGACAATACGATTGTCGCGGCAAACGTTATAACGGATCCCAGAGAAGCCCAAGCCCTTAACGAGTTCGACGTCGATTGGAGGCTCGCAACCGGTCTCACGGGACGCGGCGCAGTTTCGAGCTTCGCCGATTGGAACGCGGGGGAAAAGAATTACGTTTACAATCCGGCGTATCCGCTCTTCGTCGACGCGGCGAACGGCGATTATACGCTCGCGAGCGGCTCCGTCGCGATTAACGCCGGAAACGCGTCCTACCTTTCAGCGGAGACGACGACCGACTTCTCCGGCGCGCCGCGCGTCGTCAACGGCGAACTCGATTCCGGCGTCTTCGAGTATCAAGGCGAGAATTGGACGCTGCCCGCCCCCATGATTACGACCTTCGAAAAAGACGAATCGTCGATCACATTCAATTGGACGTCTGTTCCTAACGCGGACGCGTACGAGATTTCCTACATGGAACGAGGCGGAGAAGAGAAGTTCGTAACAATTCAAGGAGACTCGACCTCGACGACGCTCGCCGATCTCGTCGCAGGCGCGATCTACGATATTAAAGTTCGCGCGCTTGCGAACGTTCCGAGCGCAACTGATTCCGCATGGTCCGAAGTCCTGCCCCTCTCCGCGCAAAGCATAGAAACGCCGTCGCTCGTCGTAACCACGTTGAAAGACGTCGTCGACGACGCCGACGATCAAATCTCGCTCCGCGAAGCGATCGCATACGCAGAGGCGGATCCGAACCTCGGCGATACGATTACCTTCGCGCCGACGCTCGACGGCGGAACTATCTTCCTGACGCAAGGAACGCTTAATCTCGCCCTTCCGACAACGATCGACGCTACCGCGCTAAGTTCGCTGACTGTCGACGGCTTCGGCGCAACCAACGTCTTCTTTGTGAATGCGGAAAACGTCGCTCTTAAAGGTCTGACGCTCACAGGAGCGGCATACGAAAGCGTTCATCTTTTAAAAAATGGCGCAACGCTAACGAACTGCGTCGTCGTCGGAAATGGAAGATATGGCGTCTCTGTACACAAAGACGCAACGTTTGTCAATTGCTCGATTATGAACAACTCCGAAGGCGGAGTTCAGATTTACAATTCGAGTAACGCTTTGTTCGTCAACTGTATAATCTCAGGCAACCAGTGCGGCGTTTTTCAATGGATGAACTCAAACTCGACGTTAATCAACTGTGCAATTGTCGGCAATAAAGGAGGGTGGGGTAATAGAGGCGGCGCGTATGTATTCGGCTCGACGGCTAAAATGACGCTCTATAATTCGATAGTCGTCGACAACGACAACGACGATATCACGACGCCGAAGTCTGATCCAAGTTCCTTCTACGGTTACAATACGCTTACGACCTATACCGACTGGACAGACGGCGCGAACAACTTCGTCTACGACGCGACGCAGCCGCTCTTCGTCGACGCGACGAACGGCGACTATACCCTCGCGCCCGGAAGCGTTGCGATCGACGCCGGCGACGCCCAATTCTTCCCGAGCGACATAAGAACCGATCTCATCGGCGCCGCGCGCGTCTTCGGCGAAAACGTCGACCTAGGTCCCTTTGAATTCGGCTCCGCTCCGCCCCTCGATCCCCCGACTCTCGCCGTCGTCGGAAGAAAAACGTCCGCAATTACGACGAGCTGGAACCCTGTCGACGGCGCGACCGGATATGTCTTCGAGTACAAACCGGTCGACGAATCAGAATACACCGTCGTCAATCTCGGAGCGAACAAGACGCTGCGTCAGATTCACGACCTGCCCGAAGGCGCGCGATACGATATTCGCGTAAAAGCAATCCTCGACGACGGCGCGCGCGAGACCCCGTACGCGGAAATTTCCGTCGCCACGCCGCAGACGCTCGCCTCCCCGAGCCTGAACCTAACGGAAGCGACCGGAAACGCTCTAAACTTCGAATGGGACGCGATCGAAAACGCCGCCGGATATAAGGTCATGTACAAAGGCGTCGGCGATTCCGAATATACGACGCTCACCCTCGACTCGACGAACGTCTCGATCGGCGGTCTGAAACCGGAAACGCGATATTACGTTAAGGTCTGCGCGCTCGGCGACGGAAGCGACTACAAGCCTTCCGCCTTCTCGACCCTAACGGTCTATCGGACGACCGAACCCCTCCCGATCGACGCCCCGAGCCTCTCTGTCGTCGGAAGAAAAACAAACGCGATCACGACGAGCTGGAACCCCGTCGACGGCGCGATCGGATACCTCTTCGAATACAAACCGGTCGACGAAGAAGAGTATGCGGTCGTTCCTCTCGGCGCGAACAAGTTGCTCCGTCAGATTCACGATCTGCCCGAAGGCGCGCAATATCAAATCCGCGTCAAAGCGCTCGCCGGCGAAAACGCGCTCGACTCCGAATACGCCGAAATCACGCTCGCGACCCTACGAACCCTCGCGACTCCCGACGTCGTCCTAACGAACGCCGACGACGCCTCGCTCGCCTTCCAATGGAACCCGATCGAAGGCGCGACCGGTTACAAGGTCATGTTTAAAGGCGCCCATGACGCCGCGTATTCAACCCTCGTTCTCGATCAAACGACGAGCGTCGCGCTCGAAGGACTCCAAGCGAACGAGCGGTATAGCGTTAAGGTCTGCGCGCTCGGCGACGGCGGCGACTATAAGAACTCCGCCTTCTCGACCCTGACGTCCTATCGCACGGCGCCTTCGCTCGAGAGCCTCGTTCCGGACGTCGCGGAGTCCGAATCGCTCCTCGACGAAGCGTTCGCCGATCTTCTCGAAGAGGAACTCGCGCTCTAATCGACGGAAACGATCGGTTCGCTCGATAACCAGAGCGATAATCGACTCTAACGCCGCTGCGGCGACAAAAAAAACAATAAGACGACGCGGAATATTCTGCGCCGTCTTATTTTTTCACAATTAGGCATAATTTACACAACCAAAAATTTTGTTAAAATCAATTTAATCAATAAAATCCCTCTTGGAAAAAACGGCTACTTTGTGTATCATGGGGGAAAGCGATTCGGAAGGAGAGCTTAACAATATAATCGTCGTCGACTTGTCGGCGGTTCGCCGAAGTTACACCAATAGGAGAATTGTAAAATGCAATTGAACGTATTCAAACTCTTCACAAGTAAGGAATCTCAAAACAAGACGTCGAAGCCGCGCAAGCTTCGAGTCGAGAATCTGGAAGCCCGACAGCTCTTGAGCGTTACGCCGGTTGGGGAATACGGGGTTCTGAGCGAAGTCGCGCCAGCGGCGGTTGAATACGTTGCTCAAGAGCGCGGCGACGACGCCATTGATTTGGGCGCCGTTAATTCGGATTCGGGCTCGCAGCTCGCGGCTCCGACCCTCACCGTCGTCGGACGAAAGACGGACGCGATCACGACCGGATGGAACGCGATCGACGGCGCCGTCGGATACTCCTTCGAGTACAGAACGGTCGGCGAAGAAGATTACACGGTCGTTACTCTCGGCGCGAACAAGTTGCTCCGTCAGATTCACGATCTGCCCGAAGGCGCTCAAT
>ONGM01000191.1 GCA_900317365.1 uncultured Planctomycetota bacterium | reverse complement strand
CGACTTGCAATCCGTACAATGTGGTTGTTTCTCGATTAGGCGAGAAATAATACGTCGACAGCGTTTTAGAAAGGACGTTGACACAGATGGAGCCGCTGGAACACGCCAAATACGCGCCGGGTATGCGCGCGATTATACGCGACGAAGAATGGACGATAACGAAGGTTGAAAAGAACGAGCTCAAAAACGACGTGCTCCATTGCGTCGGGACCTCGCCGCTCGTACGGAACCGCGAGGCGATCTTTCTCGCCGATCTTGAGACCGTTGAAATCGTCGATCCGAAGGCGGTCAGGCTCGTTCCGGACGCGTCTCGACTCTATATGCGTTCGAAGCTCTATCTTGAAAGTCTCTGGCGCGCGAAGACGCCGACCGGGCCGCAAATTTACGTCGGGCACAGGGCGGCGAGGGATCCGATCCCGTACCAGCTCGATCCCGCCGCGATCGCGTTGCGTCGACCTCGTCAGCGCATACTCATTGCGGATACCGTCGGGCTCGGCAAGACGCTCGAAGCGGGGATACTTCTGAGCGAACTCATCGCGCGCGGCAAGGGGAGACGCATTCTCGTCGTTACCGTTAAGAGTATGACGGCGCAGTTCCAAAAGGAAATGTGGAATCGCTTTACCATCCCGCTCGTCCGACTTGATTCTAAAAAATTCAAGCAGATTCGTCGCGCGTTGCCGTCGAACTATAACCCGTTCACATATTATGACAAAACGATTATCTCGATCGACACGTTAAAGCGCGATTTGGAGTATCGTTCGCACCTTGAAAAGGCGTATTGGGACGTCATTGTCATTGACGAGGCGCAGAACGTGGCGGAGCGCGGGACCGGAACCGCGCAGCGCGCCAAGCTCGCGAAGGCGCTTGCCAATCGTTCCGACGCAATGATTATGCTTTCGGCGACGCCGCACGACGGGAGCGCCAAGAGTTTCGCGTCCCTTATGAACATTCTTGACCCGACCGCGATTCCGAATCCGAACGAGTACACGAAGGAGGACGTCGGGGGACTATGCGTTCGTCGATTCAAGAAGGACGTTAAGGGGCAGACGTCGGGGGCGTTTCTCGATCGTCGCGTGGAGCTTGTCCGGGCGAAGGCGAACGCGTTGGAAGAGCGCGCGTTCGACGTTCTGACGTCGCTCAAATTGAAAATGGACGAGAAGCGGGTCGGCGCGTCGTCGGCGGGGCAGGGCATGCTCTTTAAGACGACGCTTGCGAAGGCGCTCTTTTCCAGTCCGGCGGCGTGCGCCGAGACGATACGGAATCGCATTAAGCGTCTCGACGCAAAGTACGGCGACGAGAGGTTCGCCGACGTCCCGGCGCTTCAGGAGCTTCTCGACGCCGTGCTTGCGATCGGGGAATCGGGGGAGAATTTCACGCGTTATCAGGCGTTGCTGGCGCTATTGCGGGATCCCGCGTACGGGTGGACGCGGGCGTCGGACGATCGCATTGTGA
The DNA here is from genome assembly GCA_900317365.1 of uncultured Planctomycetota bacterium. Taxonomy (GTDB): domain Bacteria; phylum Planctomycetota; class Planctomycetia; order Pirellulales; family Thermoguttaceae; genus RUG369. The sequence continues at coordinate 1,718 of ONGM01000191.1, read as the reverse complement.
TCTTTACGGAGCGTCGCGCGACGAAGAATTTCCTGGTGGAGGCGTTGAGGCGGGATCTTGCCGAGTACTTTAAGAATCCGAAGTCGGCGATCGAGGAGGTCGACGGGGAGACGAGCGACGTCGATTTGCAGAGGAAGGTTGAGGATTTCGGGCGCGACGATTCCCCGGTGCGGATCCTTGTCGCGTCGGACGTTGCGTCGGAAGGTCTGAACCTTCATTATCGATGCCATCGCCTCATACACTTTGACATACCGTGGTCGCTCATGGTTTTTCAGCAGCGCAACGGACGCGTGGACCGGTACGGCCAGCCGAAGGAACCGGACATTCGTTACATGCTCGTTGAGAGCGACAACAAGACGATTCGCGGGGACATGCGGGTCTTTGAGATTCTGGTGCGCAAGGAGACGGAGGCGGCGAAGAACATTGGGGATCCGGCGCAGCTGATGGGGAAATTCGTCGTTGAGGAGGAGGAGTTCCGGGTCGCGGAGGCGTTTGAAACGGAGGAGGCGCCGGAGGATTTTGAAAAATCGCTCGACGCGACGGAGGAGGGGTTTGATATTTTCAACGAGCTTTTCGAGCTTCCGGAGGAGGACAAGAGCGCGTCGGTGGAGACGGTGGACGTGAGGACGTTGTATCGCGATCGGGACTATCTCAAGGCGGCGTTTGACTACCTTGCGTCGAACAACGATTTCGAGCTGGAGGAGAAGCCGTCGGTGAAGACGGAGCCGGTGCAGGAGATATCGAACTATGGGCTTTCGATATGGATAACGCCGGGGTTGCGCAAGCGTCTGGACGCGCTTTTACCGGACGAGGCGAAGCCGGCGGGGAACCGACTCCTTTTAACGGACAGTCCTGCGGAGATGATGGAGGCGATGAAGAGGAGCATGCTCAACAACGCGGACGAGACGGCGTGGCCGGAGACGTCGTATCTTTGGCCGTTGCATCCGGTTTTTTCGTACGTTGGCGAGAAGTGTTCGGTCCTTTTCGGGCGAGGCGAGGCGCCGGTGATAGAGCTTGGAACGTTAGGGGCGGACGAGATCGTCTTTATTATATCGGGGAGCATACCGAACGAGCGATCGGCGCCGGTTGTTGACGAATGGTTTGCGCTTAGGTACGAAGGCGGGTTATTTCAAGGCGAGGAGGAGTTGGACGGGTTATTCCAACGGACGAAGTTCTACGATCAGACTCCGAACGTCGGCGGGTCGTCAGGCGACCAGGCGACGAAGTTCGCCGCCGCCGCCGCGCTCGTTTCCGACGCGGTTGACAAGGCGCGCGAGCGGTTTAATCGGCGCTATAACGAATACAACGCCCGCATGACCCCGGCGCTTAACGCGGAGGAGCAAAAGCTCGACGATCTTTGCGCGCGTCGTCGCGCGGCGCAACTCGAACTCTTTACGAACGCGCGCTTCGGCGGCGAGCGCAAAAAGCAGGAGACCTTAGATTCCGTCGACAAGCTCTTTAATGATTTCAAAACCTGGGTGAGCGAGTCGATGACGATCCAAGACAACCCGTACGTTCGTATCGTCGCCGTACTTCAAGGGCGCCAACGTTAAGACGTTGGATCCCGATTCGCGCCAACGTTCGGACGTTGGATCCCGATTCGCGCTCCCGCGCGGTTGGTAAATCACCGCTCCCGTTGGTCGCTTGCCGGGTTGCCAACAAGGCGAAGCGAAGCGAGCCTGGAAAATTTTACCGCGCGAAGCGCGCCCCGCACATTT
>ONGM01000151.1 GCA_900317365.1 uncultured Planctomycetota bacterium | reverse complement strand
TGATATTCGTAGGCGCCGATATCCATGCGCCCGCCGACCTGGCGCGTCGCATAGTTGAGATCGCGGCATATGTCGGCGTTCGTCGTCTCGTCGTAAAGATCGTACCCGCGATTGATCGCCTGCGAGCCTTCCGCGAGGGTATAATCGTTGTTCTCGCGATCCGTAAAGAGCGGGCGCGACGGGTCGTAGGTTAGCGAATTTGAAGAAACCGTACCCCACTCGGAAAGATCCGACGCGATAATCCAATCGGCGGAAATGACGGCGTTCGTTCCGTCCACCTTGATTTCGTCCCCAGACTCCGAAACGAAAATTGAATTTTTCGCATAAAGCGTCACTTTCTTTCCGGTAGCTGCGGAACTTACTCCGATCGAAGAACCTCCCGTAGAAGCAACATTGTCCACGAAAGTTGCGGCGCCAATGGACATTCGGGACGTCGTATCTTCAGTTGCAGTATTTGATGAAACCCAAACCGCTCCGCCTTTCACCGCGCTGTTGCCGTAGAAAAGCCCGCTCCAAATATTCGCGTTTGTATCGAGAACACAAATCGCGCCGCCACAATTCTCAATAGAATTGTTTTCATACGTCGCTCCGTCTGTTGAGAAAGAGCCGTGAATCGAATAAATAGCGCCGCCGCCGTCATACGCAGAATTCCCGCTAAAGAGACTATATTTATCTACTCCGAATGCGTCGATTACCGTCGTCGCGCGCACTGCATAGATTGCGCCGCCGTTCCAGGACGCGGTGTTTTCGATAAAACGTGAAGAATTAACGGTAAGCGCGCCGCCGTAAGCATAAATTGCGCCGCCGTGTTGCCGCTTGCTTATCGTTCCTGAGCTATTGCCATCGAACTCAGAATCCGTAATTGTCGTCGCAACGTTTTGCAAAGCCAGAGCGCCACCTGTCCAGCCGGAAGTATTCCCTTGGAACTCGCTCCTCTCGATCGTCAGATTCGGATAATTCTGCACGAAAACCGCGCCGCCGCCATGAACGCCGCTATCAGTATAGGAAGCGGTGCACGAAGAATTGCCAATAAATCGGGAATCGATAATTGAAGTTGTTCCCGTTACGGTCGCGTTCGTGCCGTTAATGAAAATCGCGCCCCCAGAATTCACCGTTTGACCGTTGTCAACGAAGGAACTGTTCTTAATCGTTACGTTCAGCGGCTGCCCGTTCGTTCCGACCGCAAAAATCGCGGCGCCGGCGGCCGCCGTATTATTCTCAAATTCGCAGTTCGTAATAGTGAGATTCTTCGCCGCGCTGTAGACCGCGCCGCCGTTCGCAGACGTCGTGCCCGCGTTGATAATCTTCAGCCCGTTAAGCACAACGTTCGTCACGCTCGAGCCGAAATTAAACGCCTGCTTGCCGTTGGCGTTGATCGTAACGCCTGGGGTTCCGTCGGGATTGAGACAGCGGGAGGCGTCGATCGTTACCGCCGTAATCGCGTTGCCGTTCGACGATTGATTCACGCTCAAGGTCGAATTCAAATTGATCACGCCGGAAACGTCGAAAACGATTAAGTCGCCGGGACTCAAATGATTGACGATGTAACGCAAAGAACCGCTGTCGTTCGCGTCGTCCGCAAGCGTCGTAACAATGCGGCGCCGACTGATTTCCGTTGTGAAAATGATCGCGTCTTCTTCGCGACTATTGAGCGTCGCGTTCGGGTCGTTTCCGTCCGAATATTGTTTTCCGTTCGAATCGACCGGACAGTTGCCTTCCACCGTCAGTTTATATTGATAATAGCCTGAAGGCAGGCGCTGCTGCGCCATTCCTGAGACCGAAGTTACCGTTTCGCCGCCTTCCCAGTTCGTCGCGCCTTGACGTTTCCACTGATAGACGTAGCCCGTTACGCCGGACGGATCGACCGCCGCGCCGTTTCCGCCTTCCCAGGACACGACGCCGTTCGGCTGCACGGACGTCGCGAGATCGTTCGCGTCCGCGCCCATTTTAAGAGGCGGCGCCACGAGGCGCTTCGGCGTGTAGATATGCTTCGTCGTCCAGGCCGAATCGATAAAGTTGAAGACATAACCGGTGTGGTTCACCAGCGATTTCCCGCCGTTCGCCTTAACGGAGACGAGGTACTCCTTGCCCCCTTGGAGCCCGGTGATCTTATAGCTCGACTGTCCCTTGCCGATCGTTACGGTTCGCGTCGGCGCGTTCGAGACCCCGACCTCTCGCCACATGATCGTATAGCCTGACGCGTCCGTCGGCTTCTCCGTTAGATTGACCAGGATCGTTTTGTCGTCGACTCGCGTCGTGAAGTTTAACTCCGTCGAGTGATAGCCGTCCGTCGACGTTACCCCGTAGCTATCGCCGTTGGTTAAACTAAAACCGTTAG
>ONGM01000124.1 GCA_900317365.1 uncultured Planctomycetota bacterium | reverse complement strand
TTTTCGACGGGTAGGGAGTGTAGCTCAGTTGGTAGAGCAACGGACTTTTAATCCGTAGGTCTCGGGTTCGAGCCCCGACACTCTCACTTTTGGGCGGGCAGGTTAGCGCGCTCGGATTTAAAGACGGCAAAACAAAAGGAGCCGCGAAGTCTGAATGATTTCGCGGTTTTTTTTTGTCGCCTTTTTCTCAACCTCTCGCCGAACCTTTCGCAAGGAGACTAGGGGGGACGGCGCCCGAGGTTTCGTATGGTTAGGCTAAGCGAGGGGGACAGCCCCGAAGCGTTCGGGTGGTAACGATAGGGCGAGGGGACAGCCCCAGGCGTTCGACTGGTAACGACAGGGCGAGGGGACAGCCCCGACGAAGCGTTCGGATGGTTACGATAGGGCTGGGGGACTGTCCTGGAGCGGGGTTAGGCAGGCTAAAAGATCTGCGCGACTTCTTTGAGTCTTTCAGCGAGACCGAAAGCGAATTTCCGAATTTCCCAGAGGTCGGCGTTTTCGTCGCGGCGGAACTCTTCGATTTTCGTGGTAGGGAGGTCGCTCATGGGGACGAGTTCGCACGCTTCGAGGAGGTTGGCGGCGACTTCGCAGGCGTCGAGCAGTTTCTTTTTATCGCTTCGGCGGTAGTCGAACGCGTCGCTCGTGTACTCTTTGAGCGCGTCGCGGAGGAGCGCCAGCGCGCGATCAACCTTGCCTTCACGGTTCGGATTCGTCGGCACGACCGTGCGACTGTCCCGGTTACGATAGCACCCGAACATCGCGGCGATCGTGCCGGCGTCGCGTATCGTGCCGTCCGCGTAGAATACCCCGTGTTCGTCCACGCAACGACCGTGAATCATAAGCTCGAAGACAAACCAGCCCATGCCCGCCTCGTTGCAATATTGCAACGCCATCTCATACGGATTCGCGCGCGCAAGGCAGCCTGTCTCCGTGTTCATGACCTGCTTATTGAGCTTCGCGCCCCATTCCGCCGCAAGCTTGAAATTGGCGCCGATATTTTCGCGCCGATCGCTGTAGTCGTGGAACGAAATCGCGTCGAGCATTTTCGCCGTCGACTCTTCGATTTCCCACGCGGTCGTGTATCCGACGGTTGTCCACGCGTCAGGCGCAAGACGTTGAACGAGCGCGATTTCACGTCGCAAAAACGCCCAAATATTTTCCTTGCGCTTCTCTTTCTCTTCCTTTGGCGCTTGATCGATATACGGACTGCAGAGCGGTTCGTTCATGACGTCGAACATGAGCAAGGCAGGCTCCGATTTTAGTTTATTAACGGCGGCGGTCGCGTACGCGTCAGCTTTTTCGTAGGCTTCCGGCATGATCGTTGCGGGATTGAGCATATTGCCGTTGAATAGAATCGGCATGCACTTGTATCCGCATTCGTCGCAAACGCGCATGAAATTGACGATTTCGTCGAGATAAGCGTCGCCTCGCTTTTCGTACTGCGCCTGACTCATCCAGAATCGTACGGCGTTCAAATTAACGCGTTTCCCGTAACCGAGTTCGCGTCGCGCCTGGTCGGGATTGCCGCAGAAGTAACATGCTCCGCGAATCGTCGAGCAGTCGATATTCGGCTTCTCGGCGCGCGCGAGCGTCGAAAAGAAGGTCGCGCAGAGCGTCGCGACGAGCGCAAGCGTCCAGTGTTTTGACATAGTCGTGTCTTTCGTAGTCGAGTGTGAAGTCCGCGCGTAGGAATCGGCTTACGCAACGTTCCCTGCGCGAACGCTTGATTTTTCGGAACGACGGCGGTTCGACGTCCTACGGAGTCGTCCGTATTTCGTTTATTCCGCTGGTCTATATCCCATTCTGTAGAGCGCGGACATGAAGGTTTGCATATCGAGCGGCGGTTCGCCGAAGGAACAATCGGAAATTTTCACGGACGACGGATTCTCGCTGATATAAACGAGTGGCGTCAACAATCCCGGTTGCGTTTTGACGCGCTTTAATTCGATTTTGCCCTCAGGATCGCTCATGAAAACGCCGAGAACGAGCTTGGCCATAAAGCAATCGACGAGCTTTGCGGTTCCGTCTTCAAGCGAGACGCCGTATCTCTTGTCGACGACGATGGGATTTTCATTGGGAACGTCGGTATAAAAAGACGTTCCCTTGGCTTCGAGTTGCGATTTTCCGTAGACGACGGCGCCAAAAGTGACTCCGACGTCGACCTTGCAATTTTCAACGTATACGAAGCCTTTGTTATGGGCGACGATCGCGCCGTGTCCGCCACGTTCAAGTCTCGAATTGAAGACGGATAATTTCGAGCCTTTCTCTTCGACGTCGACGCAAGCCCATCCGCAGTTTTGTATTAGGGACTCTTTAACGACTCCTTCCCCTAAACCGTCGACGAATAGTCCTCCGGCGCAGGCGTAGGGAATCCAACATTTTTCGAGCGTAATTCGCGCCTTTTTGCCGCGCGCGGAGAACGCGCTCTTTTGTTTCGAGGCGCCTTTGCACCCGATAAAGGTCGCGTTCCCTTTGTCCCGCACGGCGACGGCGCTCTTGTATTCAATGAAATCGTGTTCGTTCGTATTGACCGGAGCGTCGTCGGAGGTCGCCGGGGCGAAGAAGAGGATTCCATGAAAGGTCGGAGCGCCGTCGGTAACGACGAGAACCGTCGCGTTATTGCGTCCGATTGTAACGTCGTCCGCTTTGCCCGTTTGGCTCCTCATAACGATCGTTTTGTCAACGACGAGAGGACGATTTAAAACGTATTTTCCCGGCGCGAGAATGAGTTCCGCGTTTTTCGGCGCGTTTGCGACCGCCGCGTGAAGATCTTGCTTCGGCGTTACGACGATTTGCTCGTTGGACATTTTAACGCTCCTAACGTTGATTCATACGGTTGCGTAATGAAGGCGACCTCGCGCTAGAAGATCGGCGGGCGACTTAAATCGGAGAAGGGCCAGCGATTCTGCTCCTTGAGTTTTGCAAGGAAAATCTTTGTCGAACCTTCGTGCTCGCGGATATAATCGATTTCCGATTTGTGGAGTTCAATCATCACTAAGACGCCGAACGCGCGACGACCTGACCCGCCTTTCTCCGCCGCGTTCTCTTCCGATTTCTCTTCCGACTTTTCTTCCGAATCGCGTTCGTCAAACTCGGAATACATTTGGAGCGCGTCGTCCAAGGAGAACGTCTTCGATTGTTGATCCTTTGCCGACGATTGCGCCGCGTCCGCGCCGAGAAGAACCAAACTTTTCGGGTCGATCAACGCCGGTTTGTCGAGGACGTCAAAAATGAAGTAGTGATTATCGTTGCCTTCGGGAAATTCGATCGTGTGATATTGAGCGACGCTCGTGTTTTCCCAGATATAATGGGCCGCTTCGCATAGCATTCTATAGCGCAGTTTATAGGAGGGCGCGACTTTTTCCGCTTCGGGCGTAGGCTTTCCCCTTTCGTCGAAGAAGAGAGGCTCGCGCACGGCGATTGCGAGTTCATAGGCGTCGATTTCGCGAGACGAGGGGCGGACAAACTCAGGGGATACTAGCTCTTTCGTCAAGATGAAGACGCCGCCGTAACGCGATTGATCGTAGTAATATGCGTCGAGCGCTCCGCCGCGATAAAACGGTTTGGGAGAGTGTCCGACGAGCGGGAATTCTTTTCCCAGAACTTTTTCAAAGTACTGCGTTTTCAAATAATAGGCGCGTTCATTGTCTTTACCGGAAAATTCTTCCGGGTTCCACTTTGCGCGATCATACTCCTGATTTTGGCTTTCGAGCCAACTTCTTTCGATCGGCGGCGCGCTAAAAGTACAATTAGATACTTTGATTTTCGGATCGTCGCCGTCGTAGACGATCGAGGCGACCATCTCTTGTTCCATTTTAACGCGCTTTAATTCGATTTTAGCTTCCGGATCGTTCATATAAACGCCGACGTTGAGTTTGAACATTCGGCAGTCGGTGAGTTTTACGAAACTTTCGGAGACGACGACGCCAAATTGTTCGAGACGATCGGAGTCTTCGTCCGCGCCTTCGCTATAGAAGGACGAGTTTTCGACTTCGAGTCGCCCGCCTTTTTCAAGATAAGCGCCGTATGTGTTTCCAGCGTTAATCATACATTTTCGCGCGACGAGTAGCCCGCGATTATGCGCGCACAGACTGAAATGATCGCTCTTTTCGAGTTTCGAGTTTTCAACGACAACTTTGGTTCCCTTCTCGTCGGAATCGACGCACGCCAGCTTTGTGTTTTGAATTAGCGAGTCTTTAACGAGCGCTTCCGCTTCGCCTTCGACCATGACGCCGCAGAGTCCGGAGTTGGGAACCGAGCATTTTTCGAGCGTGAGTCGCGCTTTCTTTCCGCACGCGGCGAACGCGTTCTTCTGTTTGGAGATCGCCTTGCATTGCACAAAGGTCGCGTTTCCCTTTTCGCGAACTTCGACGGCGCCTCGGTATTCGACGACGTCGTATTCGTTCGTCTTTGCCGGCGCGTCGTCGGAAGACGCGGGTGCGAAGAACATGATTCCGTGAAAGGTCGGTTTGCCGTCGATAACAAAGAGTACGGTCGCGTTGTCGCGTCCGATCATGACGTCGTCCGCCTTGCCGGTTTGACCTCTCATAAGGATCGTTTTATCGACGACGATCGGGCGATTGAGAATATACTTTCCAGGCGCCAGAACGATTTCAGCGTTTTTGGAGGCGTTTGCAACGACGGCGCATAGGTCTTGTTGCGGAGTTACGAGGATTTGTTCTTTGGACATATTGGAGCTCGGCTTGGGTTGGGCGTTGAGCGGA
>ONGM01000213.1 GCA_900317365.1 uncultured Planctomycetota bacterium | reverse complement strand
AGAAAATCACGACGTTTCATGAGGTTTACTCCCTTGGTAATACACATGGTCGATTCTATAAATATGCGTTCGCGCACAGGCGCGCTCGCTCTTTCTGACGAATCATTCTAGCGATTTATTTTCGCAATTACAATCAAAGACGCCAGCGAAACGGGAAAATTTACGAAAAAACGCACAAAAAGTTAAAAATGGGCGTATTGTGGACGTTGGGACGACGCGTTAATTTTCGTAGTAAACGCCTTTCGTTTTCTTTTCCGGAAGGGGTTCCGTCTCCGGCGCGTTTTTCAGTTTCCAGACGCGGAGATAATCGACGGAAAAGACTGCCGGAAGGTCCGCCGGATCCGGTTCGCCGAACCAATCGGACATGATTTCGCAGTCGATCATGATATGGAGCGGGCGATGGAAGAAATCGTTTTCGCGCTTGAAGACGGCTTTTCCGTCGACGTACCACGTCAATTCGGTCGGCGTCCACGCGAGTCCGAACGTGTGATAGTTCGCCCAGAAATCGAAATCCATCTTCTGCTTGAAACTGTAATTCGGCAGTCGATATTTCTTCTTATTGACGATTGATTCCAGGTACGGCGTGCTGTAACGGTGCAGGGTGGCGTAGTAGAGCCTTTCGTGTCCGGCGGCGCGAGGTTTGCCGCAGTATTCGAGAATATCGATCTCTTCGGAATATTCGCCTTCGAGGTACTTGATATCGGGGCGATCGGAGAACGGGTCGTAGAGCCAAACGGCGTTGCAGACGCACGCTTTCATGGACTTGCAGCGCGCTTCGTAGTATCCGTAGTCGGTCTTTTGCTTACTTTTGACGATCGCCTTCCAATATTTGTCGTAACCGCGCGCCTTGTTTTCGACGTCGACTTCTTCCGGCTTCATGAGGCTCGCGGTAAGTCGCAGCGAACCGTCGCGGACTTCGACGTTTTTTCGAGAGAACAACGCGGGCTTGCGACCGCGCCACGACGGATTGAAATCGAACCATTTGTCGTCGTCGAGGGAGTCGCCGTTGAACTCGTCGCTGAGTTCGGGAGCGAATTCGTAATCGTCGCCGAGGGGGCATTGCGGCGCGTCTTGGGCGCGGAGGAGAGGGGCGGCTGCGAGACAAAGGAACGTTGCGAACGCTAAGAGTGAGAATTTCATATCGTAACCTTGGGGTCAAAGTGGCGTTTGATCGTCGTCGAGCGCGACCGCGCAGTCGAACGCGTCGGCGACGCCTTTATTGTAGCGACGCGGCGTTCCGGTTGGTATTGCCCCCGGGAGATTTCGGAAGGTCGTTTTGTCGCGAAGAAAGGCGGAGAAGGCCTCTTCGCCCGCCGCGCCGTCGCGCCTTTGGGAATCGCGCTTTCGGGAATCGTCGCCGCCGACCTATCTTTTGTTCGATTAAAGACGCCGATCATTAAAGAACGGCGATTCGAAGGGAAAACCTCCAAATCGCCGTTTGACGAATCGACGTAAACCGCGTCGCGTCGCGGTTAATCGTTAATGATTTCCGCCGGCTCCCGCCGAGATATTGACTTTTTCACCGACGTCGACGGTAAGTTCGGCGCCGGCGGTCGTAACCTCGATTTCCGCAGGGGTCTGCGTGGGGCGTTTGAATTTCAGATCGACCGTGTCGGCCTGTTGAGCGTTCATCTCTTGGACTTTCTTGTCGTACTCTTTCCTTGCTTCGGGGTCTTCCGGGGGAGCTTCCGAGGGCAGTTCGGGAACGTAAATCTTCGAGACGAGGACCTTGTATTTTCCGACGGGGGCGCCGGGGTATTGTCCGTCCGTTCTTATAACGGCGACGCCTTTTTCGTCGGTGGTTCCTCCGACGACAAAGCGACTCGAGCTTGACGGATCGTTAAGCTGAACGGAAGCGCCTTCGAGAGGTTGCCCGTCTTGAATGATCGTGATGGAGCAAGGAAACAACTCTGGTAAGTCGGCGGGCTTTTTTGGTCCGCCGCATCCGACGATCGAAGCGAGCGTTAGCGCGGCGCCGGTCGCGAGCGCGATTCTACGCATATCGTTTCTCCTGTGCTGTATTTTAGATGCTGACGCTGGTTTCGCCGCCGGCGGGAAGGCGGCGGGAAGGCGGCGTATAGAAATTCCGAATTTCAGAGACTAAGGACGGATTGAACGGCGGTGGGATTGAACGGACGTGAAAAAACGCGAGCCGCTCGGGGACTCCGAAGCGTCTCGCGTTTTCGTTGCGCGTTTTCGTTGCGCGTT
>ONGM01000296.1 GCA_900317365.1 uncultured Planctomycetota bacterium | reverse complement strand
TTTTTTATCTCTTCATAACGCGTTGCGGTCGCGGAATAGGGTTGTCGAGCGCAACGCGGTTAGAAGTTGAAGACGTTTCCGTCAAAGCAAGTCGCAATTAGCAACCGGCGGTCGCGGGAGCGCAAGGAGCGATCGGGGCGCACGGAGCCGGAGCCGGGACGTCGCAAGCAGGAGCCGGAGCGGCGCAAGCCGGGGCGCAAGGAGCGATGCACGGGAGGGAGATGCAAGGACGAGCGAAACGAGCTTTCAGAGCTTGGAAGGGCTTGAAGCAGCAGGTCGCTTTGACGCACGGAGCGCAAACGGGGGCGCAAGCGGCCGGAGCCGGAGCGTCGCAAACAGGCGCGCAAGCGGCCGGAGCCGGAGCCGGGGCTTCGCAAACGGGAGCGCAAGCGGCCGGAGCCGGAGCCGGAGCTTCACAAACAGGCGCGCAAGCGGCCGGAGCCGGAGCCGGAGCTTCGCAAGCGGGAGCGCACGGAGCGGGCGCGGCGCAAGCGGGAGCGCAAGGAGCGACGCAGCAGGGCTTCAGAGCGGCGAGGTTCGCGCGAACGTTGCAGACGGCGCTTTTAACAACCGCGAAGGGGTTGACGACCGGGATGCAGATGCGAGCGCAAGCGGGAGCGCAGGTGGCGACCGGGGCGCAAGTGGCGACCGGAGCGGCTTCGCAGGTCGGAGCGACGGCGCCGCACGGAGCCGGCGGAACCGCGCAATCTTGCGCGAAGGAGACGGAAGCGACGAGCGCGATCGCGAGGGAAACGATGAGTGAACGCATTTTCATTTTTAACCTCAATAGATCTAGGGGTATGGTTAAATCAGGCTTACGCCCTTAAAAACTTGCTTGTTATTCGTTATCGGCGGTCGCTGTTTCAAAGATTAGCTGTTTTTGCTTTTTTTCTTTGATTTCGCAGTCGACGAAAACTTTCTATTTTTATTAAATTCCAGAATCTCCGCTCGCGACGTCCTTTACCTCTTTCAACTCCTTATGAGGGAGTTTCGGATAGCGGCGATTTCAGCCGCGCGCGTTTCAACTAGAATATATTGATCTAGGCGATTTTTCAAGCGACTTTATCGGCTTTTAACGAGTTCGTTGGAAATCCGACCGTTACGATCTGATCGTTTGGCGCAACCCGCGTAATTGTCGCAACTCGTCGCACGACCTCGGCGCAACTTTGGAACTCGTTATTGACTCCGCCGTTGCGATGGTATGTATCGACGTCCGAGCGCGATTCTATCGGTAAAATCAGGGAAAAAATCGGCGCGTCGACGGAGCGCGGCGAGCGTTTTTCGCGAACGACTGGCATATCCCGCAAGGTTTCACAACGGAACGCCGAGTCGCGTCGAGAACATGCGATCGTCGGATGACGAGTCGCAAACGCCACGCGTCGAATTTACGACTACAAGTATAAATGAGAAACGGCTCCTTCCGCCGAGCCTCGACGCCGATTTTCACAATTTTCACCGGTCGCTAACAAGCGTAATTAAAAAAACTGCGAAATTCGTTAAAAACGTGTCAATGAATCCCGATTCAGTCGCCGATTATAACGTCGCAGAATGAACTGCACGAATCGGAGCGCGAACGAGTCGCATGGCTTTCATGCGGCGAGATCCGCGCCGCGAGCGCTAGATTTTTTACAAAAATCGCCGATCGTGTGGAAAAACGCCAAAGTCTGAATTGGCAAAAGTACGATAAAGATTCCGGCTAGGATTGGCGGAAACGTTGATCCTACGAATAGCAGATAATGGATTGGCGGGGAGATGTAAGTCTGCGTCGCTCCTGAACGACTTCGTTTATTTGTCGCAAGATCGGTCGATCGCGCAACGCGTCGCATGAACGCGCGGCGTTCACGAGCAAACAAGCGGTCTCAGGAACTTAACGACGTCGCCGTTGCGCGACGTTCCAGAACTCGCCCCTCGGTGTTCATTCTTGAAAATCATTCGTCAAGGAAGTTAAAAGATGAAGAAAATGAATTTCAGAATTGCCGCTTGTTTAACGCTGTTGACGGCGGCGGTTGCGAGCGGATGCTTCGGTTTCGGCGGCTTCTCGCTCGGTATTTTCAGCGTGCCGGTTCCGGTTAGTCCCTATTTCCAAGGCGCGTATGAAGACATGGCGTTCGAGAACGACCGCTACAGTCAAGTTCCCGTTCTGCCACCTATCGTCGACGGCGTTCCCGAAGGACTCGACGCTCCGTCCGACGACGAAGTCATTCGACTACTCGAAAGAGCGAAACCGGATAACGGCGGCGTCCCGTTCCTCGAAACACGGTATCGCAACGACGTTAAAATTAAGAAAGAGCTGATCGCCGACTACGTCGATCCGCCTCGATTCTTCCCCATGGTCGGCGCCGTTCAAGTTCACCACGTCCACTACAAGTGCACGGTCTACTATGAACAAAACGTTCGCGTCGGGTGGCCGATCCCGTACACTATGGAAAAGAAAGACGCGCAAGAAATCCTTTACATCGACAAAGATCACCTTCACGCCGTTCAGCAGCAGCAAACGGAAGGCGGCTTGAATATGGGCGCCAACTCCATGAACGCCATGTAATCCGCTAGCGCGAAGTTCTATTGTCTCGCTACGCCCAGCGTATGCAAGACGCAAACGCGATCGACCGAAATCGAAAACGGAAAGCCCGAAAGCCCGGCTTTCCGTTTTTTTGTTTCTTGCCGTCTCTTGCCGTCTCTTGCCGTTTTGCGCGCGTTCTCGTTCGACTTGACGCGCCGCGAGAATTTAGGTAAGGTTTTTCCGCGACTCTATTTGGAGAGCGTCGATCGCGCGAATCGCACTTCGCGCAAATAGGCACAAGTCGGAATTTCACGTCATGACAGGTAAGCGCGCCGCAACGTTCGTCTTGGAAATAACGCTCGTCGTATGCTTCGTCGCGAGCTTTGGCGCCGTCGCGTTCGGTCAGGCGTGGAAAGAGTACGCCGCGCAGTTAAAGCGCGACGCCGCTTCCGGCGGAAACGCGGCCTCCGACGTTGCGCCGCAAGACGTCGCGCCGAACTCTTCCGGGCGGCTTCTTGATTTCTCCGCAGCGCTCGGGGACGACGGCTCCGATCAGACCGGCGTCAACGTCGAGGAGATCGACGCCGAGCCGACGTCAGGCGGAGTTCAATTTGCGCCGGACCTACCGTCGTACCGCGCGCTTCCGACGTTGCGTGGCGTCTCGAGATTGAACGACGTCTATTTCGTCGACGCGAGGCTAGGCTGGGCGGTCGGCGATCGCGGCGTCATTTTGCGCACGGAAGACGGCGGGGAAACGTGGCGCGACGTCTCGACGAATGTCGACGCGAACCTGCGCGCCGTCTCATTCTACGACGAAAAGTTGGGAATTGCGGTCGGAGGGCGCGTCGCTCAGGGAGGCGCGGCGGGACTCGGCGTGATTCTGCGCACGGAGGACGGAGGAGAGACGTGGGAAGACGTGCCCCTCGCGTCCTTTCCGATACTTCGCGCCGCCCGGGTGATCGAACCGGGCTGTCTTTGGGCGGCGGGCGATTCCACGAGTCTTTACCCGAGCGGACTCTTTACGAGCGAGGACGGCGGGCGCGAATGGACGCCGGTTGAAGGCGGCAAGCGCGAAAATTGGCGCGCGGCGCTTTACGACCCGATCGAGGCGCTCGGAGTTGGCGCGACGCTCGAAGGCTCGGCTCAGACCGTTTCCGGGGAAGAGACGACGATTACGTCCGGAAATTTGGGATCGCGGCGCGTCGCTGACGTCGCGTACGACGGGGCGCGCGGAATTGCGTGGCTCGTCGGAAGCGGGGGACTCGTTGAGAACTCGACTGATTTCGGCGCGTCGTGGCGCTTAGCAGGCGGGGCGTTGCCCTTTGACGTCGGGCGATATTTTGATTTAACGTCGGTAGTGGCGAACTCCGGCTTCGTCGGCGCGGTCGGCGCGCCGGGTTCTCTTTTTTTCTATAGCGACGACGCAGGCGCGACGTGGAGCGCTGCGCCGACGGGCGCGACGACGCCGTTGCGGAGTTTATATTTCGTCGATCGATCGAACGGCTGGGCGGTCGGCGATTACGGGGTGATTTTAGCGACGACGGACGGCGGGCGCACGTGGCGAACGCAGCGCGGGGCCGGCGCGCGCGCCGCTATTTTGGGCGTTTTCGGACGCGTCGACGAGATTCCGTTTGAAGCGTACGCGCAACTTGCCGGGGACGAAGGCTTTCTGACCGCGACCGCGCTTCTCGCGCGCGACGTTTCCGCAGACGACTACGAATCCGATCTGACGCTTTCCGAGAGGCTTGACGACGCGCTCGTTGAAACAGGCGCGAACCCCGCCGACTTTACCGACCTCTTCACGCTCAATCCGGAAGTTCAGCGCGACTCGATCGAGCAGATTCTCGCGCGATTCGACGCGGAGAACGACGGCGAAGGGCTCGATCGATTCCGCGAAGCGCTCGCGCGCGCGATTCGAGCGCAGCGACCCGACGTCCTAATCGCGCCGGATCCGACGCTTGAAAATTCGAGTGAGGAACGCGTTCTCGACGCTCGCGTCGCGCGCGATTCCCGCGCTCTTGTCGCCGCGCTCGTCGAAGAGTCCGACGGCGTTGAAGAGCTTCCGCGCGATCCCTTCCGGGAACTTATTATGCGCGAACTTCCGCGCGCGATTCGCGACGCCGCCGACCCCACCGTTTATCCGGCGCATATTTCGTCGTGCGCACTCGAGCCGTGGCGCGTGCGAAAGGTTCTCGCGTTGCGGTTCGGCGCCGCCCAGGGGAACGTTAAGATCGACTCCGGGTATTTCTGCGCGACCCTCGGACGGCCGGTTGGGGAAATTGCGGCGCGCGCGCGGAGCTTCCTTGGCGGGGAGGGCGGCGCGCGCGAATCGACCGAATTTCAAACGGTCTTTCTCGACGGAAACGCAACGCTTCAAAACGGCGATCGCGCGTTCTTCGACGGCGTTCCGATACCGTACGGGAGTCCGAGTCGGCGATTGCGCGAAACGAGCCTACTTAATATAGTTGACGCGACCTCCGCGCGCGCCGCCGCCAGACGCGCCAATATGGGCGTGCTCGGACGCGTGATGAAGGTGAAGGACGGGGACGCCGCGACCTTCGCCGGGGAATCCGCGCTTGCGGGAATACCTCAGGTCATTAACGGGTCGGATCCTGCGTTTGCGCTCGATTACATTACCGCCGCCGGAAATCTTTTTGCGTCCCTTGGGCGCTACGATGCGGCTGAAGCCGCCTTCTCCTCCGTTCCGGAAGAATTTTACGGACGTTTGGAGAGTCGCGTCGCCTTAGCCTGGCTATTGCAATATTACAGCGGGACGGAGCCGGCGTATCGTCTTGAGCGAACGCGACGCGTTCCGAAGAATCCGAATGCGAAGCGCGCCGACGGGGAATGGCTTTCTCTGGAATATTTCGATACCGACGTTGGCGATCGCATACTGAAGGCGACGTCCCTCGCCGAGCGCCTGCGCGACGTCGCGCCGGACGCCTTCATGGCGCCGGAGCTTCGATTTTCGTACGCCGCGACGCAAATAGCGAAAGGCGACTTCCAAGGCGCGATGCGGTTCTATTTGAATCGCGCCCTCGTTTCTAAGGACGACCTTTGGGGAACGCGCGCCGCCGCCGAATATTGGTTGCGCGCGCCACAGGGGGACGCGCTCGGACCGGGCAAGGTTCCGTGTCCGTTGCGGGTTGTCGAGTGCCGCCCCGCCTCGGCGCGCCCATACCTAGACGGCGAACTTGAGTCGGAAGTTTGGGACGCCGCCGCCCGAACGCCGCTGACGCAAGGCTTTGACGTTGAGCCGACGGGTCGTCGTCGGGAGAACCTCGCCTTATCGACCGACCTCGGCACGAGCTTTGCGTTCCTTTACGACGCCGACTACCTATATTTCGCGGTAACCTGCCCGAAGCCTGTCGCCTCAACGCCGCCTGACGTCGCCGCGTCGTCGTCCGACGAGCCCGCCTCGACCGCGCAGGGGGGCGCCCAGCCAGCCCGGCGTCGGGACGCCAGCCTGAGGAATTCGGAGCGGGTGGAGCTTTTGATCGACCTTGACGGGGATTACGCGACGGGGTATCGGCTAGAGATAGACAAACGAGGGTGGGTATCGGATTCCCTTTGGGGGGACAAGAGCTGGAATCCGCGCCTATTTGTAGCGACGCAGGAGACGAACGGGAGTTGGACGGCGGAGGGGGCGATCCCGTTGGCGGAGCTTTCGCCTCGCCGGGTGAAGTCCGGGGACGTCTGGCGCGCGGCGTTGCGTCGGGTCGCGCCGGGACTAGGCGTCGAATGCTGGAACGTGGAGAATTCGGATCGAGGCGAGAACGCGTTTGGGTTCTTGAGATTTCTGTAGGATGGGAACAGGCGCTTCGCCTGCGCCGCGCGAAGCGCGCGCCTCGCCCGCCGGGCGATTTTCCCGGCGCGAAGCGCCGCCCCGACCTCCATAAGGTCGGGGGAAGCCGCCGGTTTTAACCGGCGGACCC
>ONGM01000103.1 GCA_900317365.1 uncultured Planctomycetota bacterium | reverse complement strand
CTATTTGGAGTACTCGCCGCCAAGATCAAACGGCTTTTGCCAAATCAGTTTCAATTCGGCAAGGTCGGAATCGACGAGCTTTTCGCCGCCGCTACCGGTAATTTTGAGTCGCGGTTCCGCAATCGTCGCGCCGATCTTAACGAAGTCGACCTGCGCGTCGCGTAAAAGCGCCTCAAACGCTGCGGAATTTTGTCGAGACGTTTCGATAATGAAACGCGAGTTCGATTCCGAGAAGAGCTTCACGTAGTCGTCGACCTGATCGTCGGCGATTCCCGGGAGACTATTCAAACTTGTATTCTCGGATAAAGCGGACGGAACGGCGTCGAGCGAAATAGCGCACCCGACGTTTCCGGCAAACGCCGCTTCCGCCGCCGCGACGGCAAGACCGCCTTCGCTAAGATCGTGCGCCGCGCTAATCAAACCCTGCTGAATCGCTCGGTAAATCGCGTTGTACTCGCGTTTTGCCGCCGTCGGATCAAGCGTGGGAACCTGCCCGCCTTTCCAATTGCGAACGAGGGATAAGTGCGAACCGCCAAGCTCGTTCTTCGTCGCGCCAACAAGGTAGAGAACGTCGTCGGGTTCCTTCAAATCCATCGACACACACGTTTCAACGTCGTCGACTTGCCCCATCGCGCTAATAAGCAAAGAAGGCGGAATCGCGATCGGCTCTTTGCCTTCTGGTCGGAACTCGTTGTTCAGCGAGTCTTTACCGCTAACGAAAGGCGTTCCCATAGCGATGGAGACGTCGTAGCACGCAAGCGCCGCGCGAACAAGGGATCCGAGAACTTCCGGCTTGTCGGCGTTGCCCCAGCAGAAATTGTCGAGAATCGAAATCGTCGCCGGATTCGTACCGACCGCCACCGCGTTGCGAATCGCCTCGTCGATCGCGCTCGCCGCCATGCAGTAAGCGTCGTAATCGCCGTAGTTCGGATTCATGCCGTTCGAAATCGTAACGCCGCGCCGCGTCGAAACGCGCGGTCGCAAAACTGCGGCGTCGCCCGGACCGTCGTTCGCAACGCCCACGAGCGGCTTCAAAACGCTGCCGCCTTGCACCTCGTGGTCGTATTGTCGAATGACCCAGTGCTTGCTGGCAACGTTGAGACTCGAAAGAATCGCTTCAAGATCATATTCAAAATCGCTCTTGCCGGTCGCCGACTTATCCGCGCTAATCGATTTCGACACGGCTGTCTGAGCAGGCAACTCTTCGTTCGCGCCGAGAACGGTAATCGGCGCAACCTCCGGCTGGACGTAGGTCGCGCGACGAATCACGCGCGGACGACCTTTGTGCATGAACTTCATGTCGAGATCCGCGACGACCGCGCCTTGATACTTCAAGACGAGTCGACCTGTCGGTTTGTATTCGCCGAGAACGACCGTTTCCACGTCTTCGCTGTCGGCGAGCGCCTTGAATTCCGCCCATTTCTCCTTCGGAACGGCGAAGACCATGCGCTCTTGCGCTTCGCTAATCCATATTTCGGAGTATGACAGTCCCTCGTACTTCAAGAGCGCGGCGTCCAAATTCACCTCGGCGCCGATATCCTCGCCCATTTCGCCAACCGCGCTGGAGAATCCGCCTGCGCCGCAGTCGGTTACGGCGTTGTAAAGATTGCGATCCCGCGCTTCGAGCATAACGTCGAGAACCGTCTTCTCGACGATCGCGTTTCCGATTTGAACGGCGCCGCCGGAAATCGTCTCGCTTTCGCTCGTAAGCTCCGCGCTGCTGAACGTCGCGCCGTGAATACCGTCGCGACCTGTGCGTCCGCCCATTGCGACGATCAGATCGTTCGGTTTCGCTTCCTTAAAGGATTTGTCAACGGGAATCAAACCGACGTTGCCGCAATAGACCAGCGGATTGCCGAGGTATCTCTTGTCGAAATACACCGCGCCGTTCACCGTCGGAATCCCCATGCGGTTGCCGTAGTCGCGCACGCCGGCGACCACGCCTTTGACGACGCGGCGAGGATGCAAGACGCCGTTCGGCGTTTCCGACGGATCAAGTTGCGGCGGCGCAAAGCAGAATACGTCCGTATTGCAGATCGGCTTCGCGCCCATACCCGTGCCCATCGGATCGCGAATCACGCCGCCGATACCCGTGTTCGCGCCGCCGTACGGCTCCAACGCGCTCGGATGATTGTGCGTCTCCACCTTAAAACAGACGTTGTACTCGTCGTCGAATTTAACGACGCCCGCGTTGTCGGAAAAGACGCTGACGCAAAAGTCGTCGTCGCCAAGATTTTCGCGAATCTTTACGGTCGAAGCGAAAATCGTCTCTTTGAGCATATTCTCAAAATGCCGATCCCCTTCGGGACCGGAATAATCGATACGTCCGGCAAGCGTCTTGTGACTGCAGTGTTCGCTCCACGTCTGCGCGATCGTCTCCAATTCCACGTCGGTGGGATCGCGATCGAGCTGCTGAAAATGCGCTTGGATCGTTTGCATTTCCGCAAGCGAGAGATACAACTGTCCGCTCTTGCTCAATTCGAGGAGCGCGTCGTCGTTCATCGCGCGAATCGGAACGGTTATAAGTTCAAACTTATACGTCGAGCCAACTTGCAACGAATCAAAACCGAGAGAATCGAACGCGACCTGCTCAATAGCGTCGTTCGAGAGCGCTTTGCGCGCAAAACGCCGGAGTTCTTCGTCGTCGAGTCCTGCGATCCAATATTTTTTGAAAGTTCGCGCCGCTTCGATCTCCACGCCGAAATCAGCGGCGGCTTTCCGCGCCGCGTCCGCAACGACGTCCGTTACTCCCGGCTTCGGAATAACGTACGCGATCTTGCCGTCGAGTCCCGCGAGAGATTTATCGAGCGCCGCGTCGCCAACGAGTCCGACCGTCGCGCGTTCGACAACGGAATCCACAAGGAGTTTTCCCGCGACGAGCTCAACCTGCTCGCGCGAAAGGTCGCCTTGCAACAGATACCCGCGCGCAAAATTCAATTTCAAACTCGCGGAAAAGCCCAAGTCGGCGGCGTCGGAAATCGTTTCGGAGCCAACGACGTCCGGTAAACCCGGCGCGGCAAAAATGTCAACTTCCCAAAGCATCTCGTTTCTTCTTCGTTTCCTGCAAAAAGGTTAAGATAGACTCGCGGTCGTCCTCCGCCAAGAAGGTCTTCCAACGACTAAGATTCGTCTCAAAACGCTCGATCGCGTCGAGCATCGCAAGGCGATTTGTTCCAAAAATCTCCGTCCAAACGTCGGGATTACCGCCGGCAAGACGCGTTACGTCGCGAAATCCCGTTCCCGTAAAGAGAAATTCGTCGAGCGGTTCTACGCTCGTCGCAAGCGCCGCCAAAAGATGCGGCAGATGACTCGCGCGAGCAAGAAACTGATCGTGCTCTTCCGCCGACGTCTCCACGACAAAACATCCAAGCCGACGCCAAAACTCGCGAACGAGAACCGTTGCGTCCCGCTCGTCGGTGGCGACGCGCGTCGAAAGCCGCGACAAAACGGAGTCGACTCCCTCGGACGACGACGTTACGAGCGCCATGCGGCGATTGATCCAGTCCCAGGTCGGATCGTTTTCTAACTCGCGCGGCGGTTCAAAAGGCGCGGCTTCTCCGGTCGCCAGCGCGTCGCGCCGCTCCGCTTCCGTCAGCCAGGGCGTCAGAATCGCGAGCTTGCGATCAAAGAGATCGGCGGTCGAGTACGCCGAACCCGACTTATCGCTTCCCGCCATCGGATGCGCGGGAACAAAATCGACGCGAACGCCGTCGGGAAGGTCCGCAGAACTCGCGAGTTCCTCGGCAAGCCTTGAAAAGCCCGATTTCACGCTTCCAACGTCGGAAACGACGTATCGGCGACGCGGAAACCAGGGCTCGCGAATCGTCCGCCAAAACTCTTCTAACGCTCGGAGATTGGCGTCGACCGGGGCGCAAAAGACGATCAAGACCGGCGCGGGATTCGTCTCGGACGCTGCGGACTCGACGAACCCGAGCGCGTCTCGCAACGAGGTCGCGTAGACGTCGATCGCGCCTTGACGCAGAGCTTGAGACAACTTTGATTCGGAGCGTCCAAGCCCGACGATTCGACCGGCGACGTCGGATCTTTTCGACGCGAGTCCCACCGCGCCGCCAAGTAACCCGACGCCGGAAATGATTGTCTGCGAAAAAAGTTGCGCCATGCTCGATTATTCCCGTTCACCGCGCGCGCGCGCGCAAACCCTTCGTTAGCGCCGCCGCGTCGCGCAAAAATCGACGTTGGGGTCATTATAAACGAAAGAAATAACTCGTCAATTAGCGCGATCCTCGCTCGTTCCGTAATCGAACGGCGTCGAGCGACGAGAAGAAACAAGGAAAATTTCGCGTCGAGAAAGACAAAAACAATTTGCGAGTCGACGTCCTTTGGTATATAATGGCGCGAACGCGCCGTTGGGCGCCGGTTTCGTTGCTCGCAGTCATAGCAAAAATGAGGTAACACACATGAGACGACGTGATTTTTTAGCGACCGCCGCTTTATCGGCGGCGGCGACGCCATTCGTATCATCGCTTCAACAACTCTTCGCGGCGAACGGCGACGCGAAAAAGATCCTCTTCTTCACGCGTTCGCAAGGCTTTGAACACAGCCCCATTAAACTGAACGACAAAGGCGAGTCGCTCGCCGGCGTTACGCTCGCGCGACTTGCGAAAGAACTCGGATTTGAAGTCGAAGAGACGAAAGACGGAACCGTCTTCGACGGCGATTTGTCGCGCTTTGCCGCGTTCGTCTTCTACACGAGCGGCAATTTGGATCAAGAAGGCGGCGACAACCAAAAACCGATGAGCCAAGACGGCGTCAAAAACTTCCTGAACGCAATTCGAGGCGGAACCGGTTTCCTCGGCTTCCACAGCGCGACCGACACTTGGCGTTCCGGTACCGGCATGAAAGTCGACGCGTTCTTCGACACGACGCCGTATGTGCAAATGATCGGCGGCGAGTTCATTATCCACGGCGCTCAACAAGAAGCGACCGTCGAAATTCACGACGATTCTCTTCCCTCTCTCGCCGCGCGCAAACCGTCTTATCGTCTCCATGAAGAATGGTACGCCAATAAGAACTTCGCGCCCGACATGCACGTTCTCGCGTCTCTGCAAACCGCCGGCATGAACGTTGAAGGAAACAATAAGTGCTACGACCGTCCCGCGTTCCCGTGCATTTGGGCGCGCAAAGAAAAGAAAGGCGTCGCGCTCTACTGCGCGATGGGGCATAAAGACGAGTTCTGGACGGACGGCAAACACGACGATTTGATCTCCGACCTGCTCAAAGCCGCGCTCGGTAAAATCGAAATCTCGACGGAACCGAACCTGACGAGAACGTGCCCCGGCGCCAATATGCTTCAGAATTCGTGGGTCAAAGGTCTGGTCAACACCTCCGACTGATTCGACCCATTCCGCAGGAGCTTCGTCTCGTTCGTCGTTCTGCGCGGCGAATGAGACGAACTCGCGCCGATTCCATGAACGCGTCCGCGCGTTCTTTTTTCATTTTAGTAAATACGAGTTAGTAAATACGAGGAGACCGCGCGTTGTCTTTGTACAATATTTCGGAACGAATGGTTCGATTCGCGCAAAGAACGCCGGACGCGCTCGCCGTTGTGGAGCCGCTCTTCTGCGGCAAACGCGCAAAACGCGACGCTCATGGAAAAAGAGAATATCGATCGATCACGTTCGCGGAACTCGATCGCGATTCCGATCAAATCGCCGCCGCGTTGCAACGTTACGGCGTAAAAAAAGGGACCCGACTGGCCCTGATGACTCGCCAGGGAATCAACTTTGTAACGCTCGTCTTCGCCGTATACAAAACTGGCGCGACGCTCGTGCTCATCGATCCCGGCATGGGCGTCAAAAGAATGCTCGTCTGTCTAAAAGAGGCGAATTTAGACGGTTTCATCGGCGTCCCGCAGGCGCAGATCGCGCGCGTTCTCTATCGACGCTGGTTCCCCAACGCCAAGCTGAACCTCACGGTCGGCAAGCGCTTCTTCTGGGGCGGTCTCTCCCTCGACGAAATCCGAAAACGCCCGCCGATGAAACCGGAGGATCCGCAAACGACTCTCGACGATCTGGCGGCGATCATCTTTACAAGCGGTAGCACCGGCGTCGCAAAAGGCGTCGCGTACACCCAGAGAATGTTCAAAACGCAGGTCGAAGAGATCGAAAAACGCCTCAAAATCGAGCCGGGCGGAATCGACCTGGTCGGCTTCCCTTTCTTCGGTCTCTTCAACGCCGGTATGGGCACGACCTCGGTTATTCCCGATATGGACGCGATGCGCCCTGCAAACGTGAATCCGGAGCTATTTTTAGAAGCCGCCGACGATTGGAAAATCACGCAATCCTTTGGTTCGCCTGCGCTTTGGAATCGGGTCGTCGACTATTGCATAGCGCATAATCGCAAAATCGACACGTTAAAACGCGCCGTCATCGCAGGCGCGCCCGTCTCCTTTACGCTGCTTGAAAAATTCCGATCGGTTCTTTCGGACGACGCGGATATCTACACGCCTTACGGGGCGACCGAGTCCCTTCCGCTCGCCGTAATCGAATCGCGCGAAGCGCTCAACGAAACGAAGGACGCGACGCGTCGAGGCGGCGGCGTCTGCGTCGGAAGGTTCTTCGACGCTCCGCTTCAATCGCGCGTCGTTCCGATTACGGACGACCCCATGCCGACGCTCGCCGACGCGCCGGCGCTCCCGCGCGGCGAAATTGGCGAACTTCTCGTCTCCGGTCCGCAAGCCTCCCCCGGGTACGTTACCCGCGTCGAAGCGAACGCGCTCTCGCTCGTTCAAGGCGAGAACGGTCAAATGTGGCGCCGGGTCGGCGACGTCGGCTATTTCGACGACAAAGGTCGTTTTTGGTTCTGCGGACGGAAATCGCACCGCGTGGAAACCCCCGACGGACCCCTCTTCTCCATTCCGTGCGAAGCGATTTCGAACGAGTCGAACAAGATCTTTCGTTCCGCGTTAGCCGGCGCGGAGCCGCTCGACCCGATTAAAGTTCCCGAAAACGTTTCGGAACGCGCGTTGCGTTTTCAAAGCAAGTGGCGCGAACCGGTTATGGTCGTCGAGCCGTTCCCGGAATTTCGACCGACGAATCCTCAGGAAGAGCGCGCGTTGATCGACGAAGTTCTTCGTTTGCTTCAAGGGTCGGAACTCACGAAGAATATTCGCAAAGTTATGATATGCGAGAGCTTCCCAGTCGACGTTCGACACAACGCCAAGATCAATCGCGAACTTCTTTCAAAATGGGCGAGCGCAAAATTACGCGGCAAGACAATTCCGCTAGTCAACGCGCCTAATAACGAATAGCCCAATCGAAATTCGCGCTTACATTTGAAGTCTATACGCTATGTTCACCGAAGGAACGATCGTCGCTCAAGCGTCGGCGCAAGGCGTTGCCGCGCGCGGTATTATTCGACTCTCAGGGGATTCGGCGCTCGACGTCGTCGCGTCTTTCTTCGCGCCTTGCGACGTTTTGAACGATCGACAAACGCCCCCTAGTTCGCTCGAGCATACCGCGCGCCCGATCGTATCCAATCTCTCCGCGCCGAGCGTTGCGCGCGGATGGTTCGCGCCCTGGGGAACCGAGCCGCCGCTGCGTTTCGTAAAGTGCGCGCTCTTCTATTGGCCGAAAGGACGCGGTTTTACCGGCGAACGCGCCGTCGAGCTTCATCTGCCCGGTTCGCAACCGATTCTCGACGCCGCGACCCGTCTGATCTGCTCCACGAAACGCGCGCGACTCGCGACAAAAGGCGAATTTACGCTTCGCGCGTTTCTCAACGGAAGAATTGATCTAACTCAGGCGGAAGCCGTCTTAGGCGCCATCGAGGCGAATTCCGACGTCGAACTTCGGAACGCCTTGGAACAGCTCTCCGGTTCTCTTGCAAAAGATTTCGATCGATTGCGCGAAAATTTGCTCAATACGCTCGGCGAAATGGAAGCCGGATTCGACTTTGTCGACGAAGACATTGAATTCATTACCGAGGATTCCGTCAAAAAACAGATCGAAACCGCGCTCGACGACGTCGAAACGGCGCTCGCGCGCTCGCGACGGCAACTTGATTCCGACCGCTCCCTCCGCGTCGCCCTAGCCGGCGCCCCGAACGTCGGAAAAAGTTCCCTCTTCAATAGCCTTACCCAACTCTTTTCGACGGACGCAAGAAGCGCCGCGCTCGTCTCCGACGTCGCCGGAACGACCCGAGATTACCTCGAATCGGATCTCGTCGTCGACGACGTCCGATTCACCCTCGTCGACGCCGCCGGTATCGAATCCGTCGAAAGCGTCGATCCGAACGCCCCGACCCCGCGCGAACTCGCACAACGCGCGCTCGAACGCGTCTATAGCGAAGCCGCGCTCATTCTGAAATGTTACGACTCCTCTAACGTATCGACCGTCGACGCGCTCGACAGCCTGACGTCTTACGACGTCCCAACTCTTCTTGTCGCAACGAAATGCGACGATCCCGACATGAAGACGTCAGGAATACAAACCTCCTGCGCGACCGGTCGCGGAATTGCGGACCTCGGACGACTCGTCGCCATGAAATTGCGCGAAAGAATGGAACAAGGGGAAATCGTGCCCTCGACGGCGATCCGATGTCAGGAAGCGCTCGCCGAGGCGCGAGACGCGTTGAAAAACGCTCTCGCGTTATTAAACGGTTCGGAACTCCGCGACGACTTCCTCGTCGCTTCCGAATTAAGACTCGCGCTCGACGCTATCGGAACGATCACCGGAAAAGTCCATACCGACGAGTTGCTCGACAATATTTTCAGTCGGTTCTGTATCGGTAAGTGACGGTTCGAACCGCAACGCCGGTCGAGAAACGGAAACCTCTTCGGTTCGCACGAGTTTCAGTTTCCCCAACGCGAGAAGGAATTCCGCGCGCGCGGCGACGTCGCTGAGCGCGAAAAATTCCCGGTGCGGTCGCCCGCTCCAATACATTCTCGGCGCAAGTTCGGCAAGCGTCAACGGTTCCCCCGCCGTCGCGAGCGTTTTTAATAGTCGGCGATCTCGCTTCGCCATCGCCTTCAGCGCGCGATCAACCCCGCCGGGAACGTCGTCGATCGTCTCCTCGTGCGCCGGAAACGCCGTAAGCCTGCGACCTGAACTCTTTTCGTACGAAAGCGCCAAATTCCGAAATTTATAAAGGGACGCAAGGTAATTCAACGAGCCTGTCTGCGGCGTCATTCGCGCCGGCCATATCTGCGTGAGCGTCTTCGACAAAAGAAGATCACCGGAGAAAACGACGTCCCCGAACTGATACGCGATATGTCCCGAGCTGTGTCCCGGTAAATAATGCGTCTTCAACGCGCCGAACTCTTCCCCGCCGTAAAGCCGCCGATCAACGGACGCGCCTTTTGCACGACCCGGCCGAAATCCAAA
Source organism: uncultured Planctomycetota bacterium (assembly GCA_900317365.1). Lineage (GTDB taxonomy): Bacteria > Planctomycetota > Planctomycetia > Pirellulales > Thermoguttaceae > RUG369. Next base: position 10,929 of record ONGM01000103.1, on the reverse strand, counting down.
CCCGTCCAAAATAGACTGGACGTCCGATTCGGGAACGCCGCATTCCCGTAAGAAATCGTAATAACGACGATTTTCCACGCGCGCGCAATCGTCGTAAGCTTCGACGAGTCGCGCCTCAAAACTATGAATCCAGATTTCCGCGCCTGTGCGTTTCTTCAAAGCGCAAGCGCCGCCAAAATGATCAATGTGCGCGTGCGTAAGAAGAATTCGCTTAATGCGATCCGGCGAAAACCTGCGGTCAAAGTCCGCGCGAACAATTTGAAATCCCGCCTCAAGATCGGCGTCCGACTCCGCGTTCCCGCACCCGGAGTCGACGATCGTCCACGTCGTCGGATCCTTCAATTCGGCAAAGAGATAAATCGAACCGTTCAAATACGGCAAAACGCGCGCGCGTATCTCGTACGCGACGCCGAAGGAAAGTTCTAACCGTCGCACGCCGCCCGACGTCTCGTCGGCAGTTGCGGACCGTAACAAATTCTGCGTCATAATAAACAAAAGCGCGACGGAAACCGGTCAATCAATGAGTTACAAATCTCGTCAAGGTCGGCAAGGTCGGCAAATGCGTCTCTATTCGAAAAAAGCGCGACGCTCGTCAAGAGAACGTCGCGCTCGATAGATCAAAGCGTTGCAAAAAGAATCGTTATTTCGATTTAGCCTGCTTTTCGGCAACGCGAACCTTTGCGCGCGCGACGAGAACGGCTTCCTCTTTAATAGCGATCAACTCGTCCGAATGCGCCGGCATAGCCAGCGCGCGTTCGAGCTCCGCGCGACACTTGCCAAGCTGCAAAGCGTCGACCGGAATTGCGAAATGCGTCAGCGCGGTAACCGTATTGTCGAGCGTCTCGACAAACCCGCCTTCCACGTACCAACGCTCGATCGCGCCGTCGAGGGTCGTCAATCGAAGCTCGCCGGCGCCGAGGCGTCCGACTACCGGCGTATGATTCGCGTCGATTCCGTATTCGCCGTCGTAAAGCGGCGCCACCACAAATCGAACGTCCTGATCGACTACTGTTTTCTCAGGCGTAACAACAACGCACTTCATCGTTATAGGATCCTTTGGATTCTTGTGCGAACGCTTGACGCGCCGCGCGACGTCTCGATATTAAATCAGCGGTAAGCTTACTTTTTGCGCGCTTCGCTTGCCATTCTCTCCGCCTGCTCCGCCGCTTGTTCGACGGAACCGACGTACATAAACGCCTGCTCGGGAAGATGATCCCACTTGCCGTCGCAGATCTCGTTGAAGGAGCGAATCGTATCCTTAAGCGGCGTGATCTCGCCCTTCTTGCCGGTAAAGACTTCCGCGACGAGGAACGGCTGCGAAAGGAATCGCTCGATACGACGCGCGCGATGGACGACGAGTTTGTCCTCTTCGCCAAGTTCGTCGACGCCCAGAATCGCAATAATATCTTGCAATTCGCGATACTTCTGCAACATCGACTGAACGCGACGAGCGCACTCGTAATGTTCCGCGCCGACGTACTGAGGGTCAAGCACGCGGCTCGACGAAGCGAGCGGATCGACCGCAGGATAGATGCCCTTCTCGGAAATCGAACGCTCAAGGTAAACGAACGCGTCGAGCTGACCGAACGCGGTCGCCGGCGCCGGGTCCGTCGGGTCGTCCGCAGGTACGTAAACCGCCTGCACGGAGGTAATCGCGCCGTGTTTCGTCGAAGCGATTCGCTCTTGCAAAGCGCCCATCTCCGACGCCAACGTCGGTTGATAACCAACGGCGGACGGCATTCGTCCGAGAAGCGCGGAAACTTCGGAACCCGCTTGCGAGAAACGGAAAATATTGTCGACGAAGAGCAAGACGTCGGAGCCTAAATTATCGCGGAAATACTCCGCCATCGTCAAAGCGGAGAGAGCGACGCGGAGACGCGCCCCCGGCGGCTCGTTCATTTGTCCGAAGACCATCGTCGTCTGATCGAGAACGGAGCGCCCGGTGTCGCCGATCTTGGCTTCTTTCATTTCGCGCCAGAGGTCGTTTCCTTCGCGCGTGCGCTCGCCGACGCCGGCGAAGACGGACGCGCCGCCGTGCGCGCTTGCAATACGTGCGATCAACTCTTGAATAATAACCGTTTTACCGAGACCGGCGCCGCCGAAAAGACCGGCTTTACCGCCGCGAACGAACGGCGTGAGAAGGTCGATGACCTTAATACCGGTCTCAAAAACCGCAGACGTTGTCGCAAGATCGGCGACCTTAGGCGGATCGCGGTGAATCGGTCGGTATTCTTCCGCTTCGACCGGGCCCTGATTGTCGATCGGTTCGCCAAGCAGGTTAAAGACGCGTCCAAGAGTCTTTTGTCCGACGGGAACGGAGACCGGCGCGCCTGTGTCGACGCATTCCATTCCTCGAATAAGCCCGTCGGCGCTACCGAGCGCGACGCAACGAACGCGACCGCCGGTCAGATGCTGCTGGACTTCGCCGACCAAACGAATCTTAATTTCGCCCAAATCACGCTCGATCTTAACGGCGTTATAGATCGGCGGCAAAGCGTCCTTGGGAAACTCCGCGTCAAAAGTCGAGCCGATGACCTGAGTTATGCGACCGACGTTCTGTTTCGTATTGTTATCGTTCATATCTTACGACGCCTCGAGGCCGGACTATTACGAACGCGGGTCGTCGCATTCGTCCGAACCTTTATCGTTATGTGTTGTTGTAACTCGATCCGGTAATCGCGCGATAAATTCGACGTTATTGCAAAGCGCTCGCGCCGCTAATCACTTCGATAATTTCATTTGTAATCTGCGATTGACGCGCGCGGTTGTACGTCGTCGTCAACGTGGAGATCATTTCGTCGGCGGCGTCCGTCGCCGCTTTCATCGCCATCATTCTTGCGATCTGCTCGCTCACGGCCGCGTCAAGGAAACATTTGAAGAACTTGACTTTAAAGGCGCTCGGAACGACTTCTTCCAGAATGCTTTGAGGAGACGGCAAGAATTCGTATTCGACTTCGCCGCTCGCTTCGGCGCTCTGCGACTCGATTTCCGTCGTCATCGACGTCAAAGGCGCCAACGTCTCCGCGACCGGACTTTGTTTCGAAAGCGAAGTAAACTTGGAATACGCGACGTCAATTCGATCGAGATCGCCGGATCGAAAACGCGTTAAGAACTCGTTCGCAATCGCCACGACTTCGTCGTACGCAGGCTTATCGTCAAACTGAGTGAAAGATCGCGCAATTTCATAATGGCGATACTTCAAGAATGAGACGCCGCGCTTACCGGAAACGACGAGTTCCACTTCGTCGTATTCGCGTCGCAGTTCCTCGAGTCTCGCGAGTCCCGAACGTAGAACGCCGGAATTATAGCCGCCGCACAAACCGCGATTCGCGGTCAAGATCAAGAGCGCGGCGCGTTTCTTCGACTCGCGCGGCGCTAGTAGCGGATGCTCGGCGTTCAAACCGGCGCGCGCAAGATCGGCGACGAGCCGCACGATGCGATCCGTATACGATTTCGCGGCGATCGCGCGCTCCATAGCGCGACGAAATTGAGCGGTCGAAACCAACTCCATCGTTCGCGTTATCTTGCGAATGTTTTTTATAGATTTTCGACGTTTGTCGAGCGCTCTAGCTTTTGCCATTGCTTGCGTTGCCGTCTGATGATTTCGGAAAATACGGTCGCGCGCGCAGATCGCGCCGCAACGCGCAAAATACCAACGCGTTGCAACGCGCGTCGAACGCGGTCTGCGTTACAACGCGCGTTACAAATCGCACGTTAAGCTTTCAAGTTATGCTCTTGAGCAAACTTGTCGTTGAACTCGTCAATCGCGCCTTCGACTTTGGCGGACAATTCCGAGTCCATCTTCTTATCCAACGCTTTCACTTCGTTCCACAAATCGGCGCGCTCCGCATGGAACCAGCTCAAAAACTCCGCTTCCCAAACGCGCGTCTGATTCACCGGCACAAAGTCGATAAAGCCTTTGACGCCTGCGTAGATCACGAGCGTCTGATCGACGACGTCGAGCGGCGCGCACACGCCTTGAATAAGAAGTTGGTTCATTCGATAACCGCGATCGAGTCGCTGTTGCGTCGCCGCGTCCAAATCGGAACCCAATTGCGCGAACGCTTCCAGTTCGCGGAACGCCGCAAGGTCGAGTCGAAGTCCGCCCGCCACCTGCTTCATGATCGGGATCTGAGCGGAACCGCCGACGCGCGATACGGAAATACCAACGTTCATCGCCGGGCGCTGACCGCGGAAGAACAAGTCTGGCTGCAAGTAAATCTGCCCGTCCGTAATCGAAATGACGTTCGTCGGAATATACGCCGAAACCTCGCCTTCCTGCGTCTCAATAATCGGCAACGACGTGAGCGAACCGCCCCCGAGCTCGTCGGACAGCTTCGCGCTGCGTTCGAGAAGTCGACTATGGCAATAGAAGACGTCGCCGGGATAAGCCTCGCGCCCCGGCGGACGACGCATAAGCAAGGACAATTGACGATACGCGACCGCTTGCTTCGACAAGTCGTCGTACACGATCAAAGCGTGCTGACCTTTGTACATAAAGTACTCGGCCATCGCCGTTCCCGCGTACGGCGCGATGTATTGCAACGGCGCCGGAGAACTAGCGCCGGCGACGATGACCGTCGTGTACTCCATCGCGCCGTGTTGTCGCAACGTCTCGATAACGCCTGCAACCGTCGAGTCCTTCTGACCAACGGCGACGTAGAAACACTTAACGCCGGTACCCTTCTGATTGATAATCGTGTCGACCCCGATTTGAGTCTTACCGGTCTTACGGTCGCCGATAATGAGCTCGCGCTGACCGCGTCCGATCGGCGTCATGGAGTCGATCGCCTTAATTCCGGTTTGCAAGGGTTCGCGAACAGGCTGTCGATCGGCGACGCCGGGAGCGGGACTTTCGACAAATCGATACTCCGAAGCGGCGACGGCGCCTTTACCGTCGAGCGGATTTCCCAACGGATCGAGAACGCGTCCGAGAACGGCGTCCCCGACGGGAGTCTGGAGAAGTTTGCCGGTCGCTCGAACTTCGTCGCCTTCTTTAATCTTTAAGTAGTCGCCAAGGATAATGACGCCTACGCTAGTTTCTTCGAGGTTAAACGCGAGACCGATGACGCCGTGCGGAAACTCGAGCATTTCCCCGGCCATAACGCCGGAAAGTCCGTAGACTTGCGCAATTCCGTCTCCGACTTCGATCACGCGACCGACTTGGTGAACGTCGACGCACGCCTCGAACTGCTCAATTTCTTTCTGAATTACTGAAGCAATCTCGTCGGCTTTGAATTTCATGGGCGCTCCTGTTAATCATATCTTGCAGCGCTTTGTTAATTTGTGTGGCAATAGAAGCGTCGTAGACAACGTCTCCAACGCGCAGAACAATACCGCCGATAACGTTCGGATCAACGACGACGTCAAAGATCGGTTCGCCGCCGATTAACGTTTTCAACTTAGCGGCTAGCTTCGCTTTCATATCGTCGTCGAGCGGATTCGCAACCTTGATTGAGACGATCTTATGTCCAAGTCGTTCTTCGGACAAACGTCGACACGCGGCGCGAATCTCGCGAATAAACCCGAACCGCCCGCGTCGAACGAGCGTCTTGAGGAAATTTCGAAAGATCTGGGACGCGTCGCGACAAAGCGAGTCAATCATCCGATATTTTTCGTCGGTCGGAACGGCGGCCGAGTCGAGAATATCGTCGAATTTCGGGTAAGCGTCGCAAACTTGTTCGACGAACGAGTCGTACTCTTCCCAGAGCGCCGAAACAGACGCGTTCGCGTTTTCCGCGGCGCCGAGGAGCGCCGAAGCGTAGATCTCGGCAAGCTTTTCGCGGGTGGCGTCCGCGTCTCGCGACGACGCGTATTGCGCGTCTTGTTCTACATTCTTCTTCATAGCGATGCTACTTATCGGAACTTTGAAAATAGTAAAATCGACGTTGACTCGACGCTTTCGGAAGCGACCGCTATCGTGTCAACGATTCGACGGCGTTGGAAATGAGTCGCTCGCGTTTCGACGGATCGATATCGATTTCTTCTTGGATAATCTTTCCGGCGAGGTTGGCGGCGAGTTCGGCGCTTTTCGCGGCGAGTTCGTTCAGAGCGGCGTCAGAAGCGGCGCGAATTTCTTCGACGGCGCGCTCGCGCTCGCTTTGAGCGGCGTCTTTCGCTTCCGCAATGAGTTGATTCGCGCGACGTTCCGCGTCGGCTTTCGCGGCGCCGAGTATGTTGCGGACTTCCTCTTCCGAGCCTTCGATCTTCTGACGATACAGTTCGAGCAACGCCTTCGCGTCGGCGTTCGCTTTCTCCGTTGACGCCAAACGATCAAGTTCGTCGCGCTCTCGTTTGTCGAGCGCTTTCACGATCGGACCGAAGGCGAACTTCGTAAGAACGACGACAAGTAAGAAGAAGACGACGGCGGTCCAGATCGCCAAATCGCTTCGCCAAGCCAAAGGATCGAGTTTGGCTTCCGATTCTTCGGCGGCAAAGATCGTCGTTTGAGCGCAAACTGCGTACAACGCGCAAGTTGCGACAAAAAGCCGCGCGGCGGCGCCCTGTGTTCTCTTCATAGTCTTTTCCTATGCGTAAACGGGAGCGGAACGCGATCCTTACGGAGCGTCGCTCGTGAACGACGAACGTCTATTTCAACATACAAACGATGAGCGCGAAGAAGGTAACGCCTTCGATGAGCGCGGCGGAAATAATCATCGCCGTTTGAATCTTACCGGCGGCTTCCGGTTGGCGCGCCATGCTTTCGACGCTCGTGGCGCCAATACGTCCGATACCGTAAGCGGCGCCGATAAGCACGAGACCGGCGGCGAGACCATAGAGCGGAGTCAAGTCGACGGCGGCGGTCTGAGCGACTGCTGCGGCGTCGGCGGCGGGAGCAGCGTCTTGCGCGAAAACGGCGACTGGAGCGCAAACGAGCGCGATAACGAAGATCAACGCGACGAATTTGGCAAACTTGTTCACGTAAAAACTCCTAATACTTAGGTGGTTGTCAGCGCGCCGCGCTCAACGCTCGGCGTCGCAAAGTTAGCGACGGCTCCAATAGACCCAACGCTTGTTTAGTAATATGAACGAAAACTGCGCGTCTTAGCGCAAGCCGCGCAGAATACTTTGATTCTAATGTTGATGTTGCGCCATCCCAATGAAGATCGCCGCCAAGAAGGTAAAAATATACGCTTGAAGGAAAGCGACGAAAAGTTCGAGCAAATTCAGGGCGACGCTAATGAGCACGCTCGCGAAAGTCACGCCGATCCAGAGCGCGATTTTGTCCGCCGTCGCGGCGATAAAGCCGAGCATGACCGCCAGAACTAAGTGCCCGGCGAACATATTCGCTAAAAGACGAACGGAAAGAACGACGTGCTTAATGAAAAGTCCGACGATCTCAATAACGAAAAGCATCGGTTTGAGAAAGATCGCAAGAACAAAGGGCAAATCCATCTTTGGAACTTGCCCGAGCCAGAATCCCACGACTCCGAACTTCTTCATTCCGGAACCGACAAGAACGACAAATGCGGAAACCGCCAAGACGGCGGTGGTCGCAAGAGCGCCGGTCGGAGACGCGCCGAACCATGGAATCAGTCCGGCGAGGTTGCAGAAAAGAATGAAGAAGAAGAGCGTCCAGAGATACGGCGTAAAACGATCCGCGTCTTTCTTACCTATCGACGGCACGATAACTTCGTTGCGAAGAAAAACCAAAAAGGACTCCAGAAGATTCCAGAAACGACCTCTTACCGGTTTTCCCGACCGCATCTTGATCGCGAGCGGAACAAAAAGAATGAAGATCAGAAGAGCGACGGCGACTTCAACGACCATGAAACGCGTGATCTGAATTCCGCATATCGTTGGAAGCTCGACGCTTTCACCTAAAATATAAGGGAGATGATACTCGACGCCGTCGGAAACGTGCTTCGACAACTCTCCCATATTGACTAATTCGCCGCTCATCGTGTTCTGTTTATCCGGGTAATCGCCGCGCAACGTCGGCGTAAATAAATCGTCCAACCCAAGGAACGCCGCGCGGCGTCGTTTGGTCAAACGTCCAATCGCGTTTTGCGCGAACGTCGAAACGATCGACTATCGCGCTTCTTCCGTCGTCGAGCGCTCTTCGTCGCGATCGAGCAAATTGAAACTTTCGCTCGACCCCAGCGCGATCAAAAGGCACGGCGCGGTTATAAAGTACCACGCAAGTAGTCTGTAAACAAACGCGCGCGCCGCGCTCGGCTCCATAACGACGACGCAATACAACGCGACGCACAACGGACATCCGGTGCGACCGACGATTCCGAGCAAATATTCGCTCAAAGCCCCCCAGCCTTTACGTCGCGCGAACGCCAAAATGGGAAAACACGCAATCCCGCCGAGAACGCAAATCGCCGCAAGAACGCAGACCGTCGCGCGTTCCGCGCTCGTCGGCAAAATCGCCAAAGCCGCCCAAACAAGGCTCGCTAAAATACCGTACGCAATCGCGCGACAAGGGAACGACGCGCGTCGAACGACCTTGAAAACGCCAACCGCGTCGCCGTCGTATGCGCGCATCGCGTCAACCTCGATCTTCGCCGTCCGACGAGTCGTCGGAAGACTGAAGCCTCTTCGCTACGGAAAGGAGACCGCTGACAAATGCGATAAACCCAACCGCCGCGCCGCCAATCATAAACCAGGGACGCGTCGAGTATCGAACGTCGAGCCAATATCCCAAAAGCGTCAACGTCGCGAACTCTAAGGAAAATCCCGTAATACGCGACGCCCACCCGTAACCGATCGCAACCGGAGATCGGTCGTCGCGCGCGCTTAAACCATTTGCAGTCGTCCCAGGAGACGCTTTTTCACGCAAGTCTCGCATATAATCACCGCACTTGTGAGTCGCTGGTCAACCGCCCTCGTCGGCTTACGTCGCGACGACGATCCACGAAAACAAATGATACGCCGCCATTATCGAAGAAAAAACGACGTTGTAAAGAGGAAAAACAAATAAAAATGAAAATAGTGAGAAAATAGATAATATAGAGAATGTTTAATAACGATTATTCGGTGGAACGGAAAGTTCTCTCAAATGCGAACGCTCGGAAACGAAAGTCAAAAAAAGCAAAAAAGAGTCCGACTCGGCGACGAATCGGACTCGAAACTTTTATCCGTCAATTTTCGATGACGGCATGGAACCGAAGATTACGCTTCCGCCCATTGATCGCGGAGGAATTGGATCGAGTTCTTGAACGCTTCTTCCTTATCTCTTCCGGCGCAACCGCATTCGAAGGACATGAACTTGTTATATCCGATGTATTTGAGTCCGCGGAACCCGTCGACGAAAGTCATGGAGTTTTCGCCCGGGAATGTGCGACGCGGTTGTTCGACGCCGCCGGCGAGGTGCACGTGCTTCAGAAGCGAACCGGCGGAAATGAACGCGCCCATTTGGCTCGTTTCTTCCGTGTCCATGTGATAGAAGTCGCCCATGACGCCGATACCGCTGTCGATTCCCGCAGCGCGGAGAACGTCGCGCGCAATCGAAGCGCCGTCCGCTACTTGACGAAGGAAGTACGCTTCCATTCGGCAAAGCGGCTCGAGAATAATGTTCGTATTGCAATCGCGCGCAAACTTCGCAAGGTCAGGCATGAATTCCATGAGAAGTTGGCGAATCTCTTGGTTGGTCAGTTTCGTTTGACCGTTGAACGCGGGAACGTAGATAACGCCGTTCGCATGAAGTTCGCCGGCGGTTTCAAGCGCTCGTTTGAGATCGTCGATACCGGGCTGACGCTTCGAGACGTCCTCGGAGCAGAGGTCGCCGCCGTGAGATCCCCAGCAAATCACGGAGACTTCCAAACCGGCGTCTTCCGCCTTTTTACGCAATTCAGCGCCTTTTCCGATGCACTCGCCGCCGTATTCAATAGCGTCGCAACCGTACTTCTTGGCCTTTTCGAGTTTCTCTTCCAAGCTGTTGCCCGGCGCCGGTCCAAGTTGAGAGCAAATGCGAAGTTTCGCTTCAGCGCGTTTATCCGTCTCTTCAGTCGTTTGAGTAGCGAAAGCGCTGGAAGTCGGCGCTACGGCGGCGCCAAGCGTTAAAGCGGCGCTCGCGCCAAAGAAATCGCGTCTATTCATCTGATTCCTCCTAATGAGCTGATTCGTTGAGTTCGTATTGAGCGCCGAAACGCTCGAACTGTCGACAAACCGGAACGCGCCCGCTGGCGCCCGATCCTCAGTCTCGTTATACAAACCTCAACCACAAAAATCAAGATTTCGTACAAAAAAAAGCCAAACTTGTTTGACGCCGCTTCGTACTTTGCGCGTTTACCGACGCTCGTCAAAGAAATTCAGGGCGTCCGTCAGGTTAATATGCAAATAGGGTTCGTCGCACGCAGGATTCGAAGCGGTCGCTTCCGCGCGCCAAACGTCGAGCGTTTCCGGCGCGAAGATCGCGTCGTGAAGATTCGAATCCATCGAGACAGGTCTCTTAATGATTTCCATAAGCGTCGCGACGTCAAGTTTGCCGTAATTCTCTTTGAGTCGCGCAAAGAGCGCTTCCGCGCGCGCGCCGGCGGAAACGTAGCATATGTCGTCGAGAGCGCCGGGGAGTCTTTCGTGCGCTTCGCCAGGACGCAGAACGACGACAGGCTGTTCCGCAGTAACGTCGGCCGCGATCGCCGCCATGGCGCCGCTCGCGTCGGAAAGACAGTAATAATACTCGCACGTTAGCGGAACGGATTTCATGAGTTGGATCGCCTCGTCGACCGTCGAGCATTCTTCGACAATGCGACGCATTAAGTACGTCATCGGCAAGCCGTCCCAATTCCCCTCGCCACCGCCGCCCATCTCGCCGACGGTCAGTCCCTTTTCGTTCATCGCCGTAACGGTTCCGACGAATCCGGCGAATGAAACGCTCAGCCACGCGTTGTAACCTTTAGGACGATAAATCGTTATCTGGGAATAATTTTGAAGTCCGACCCCGCGCGCGTAGTCGAGAACGCGAACGTGCAAAACGCG
>ONGM01000043.1 GCA_900317365.1 uncultured Planctomycetota bacterium | reverse complement strand
GGAAATCCACTGCAAAGAGACGTCGAGCGTTTCGTCGTCCTGCTGCAAGTACGTCTTCGCGATCTCCTTCGCCCGCGCCTTATCGAGATTCTTTCCCGCCGCTTTATAGCTTCGAACGAACTTCGCGGCGTCTTCCGGACGTTCGGCGATGAATCCGTCGTTGAGCGCAAGACCGCAGCAGAGGGAATCGCTCCAGAGCTCCTCCGACGTCAGGAGCGCCTTGCCGACCCCGATCGTAACCGCCTTCGCGCCGAAGGGTTCCGCGACGCAGTAGCCTGCGATCTGCCCGCTCGCAAGCGCCGACGGCATCTCCGGAGGCGCCATCTCCACGACCTCGACGTCCGCGACCGTAAGCCCGACCGTCTCGAGCGCGTCGTTGAGCAGAATATTGTGCGACGACTGACGGTGCGGGATCGCAAAGCGCTTCCCTTTAAGCTCCTTCGCCGACCCGATCTCTTTCGCGGCGACGACGACGTTTCCGTCCTTGTGTCCGAGCGCGACGACCGACAGTCCGACCCCTTGCTCCTTCGCACGCATCGCCAACTCGATTAAAACGGACGCGCCGTCGACCCGACCCGTATTGAGCGCGTCGAGAAGTTCCGGCCAAGAGCCGTATTTCACAAGTTCGACCTGAAGCTCGTCGTTAGACGCTTCAAGCTCTTCTTTGACTTCAAAGACCGGCAAGGCGTGTGTGATCGGGAGATAGGCGATCTTTACGATTTTTTTGCCTTCTTGACTCGTCGCGCCCTTTTCCGGACTGCAACCTAAGGCGGGGAGGAGTAGGGCGACGAGCGTCGCCGCGAACGTTGCGATCGATAATTGCTTCTTCATTTCTACGCTCCAATTCCGTTCTGATTTCGCTCTGATTCGATCTTTAGACGTCCCAACCTAATTGGGCGCGTTTCCGTTTTAAGTCGGCGACGATCTTTTCCCCGAGTCGGGTCGGGTTCACGTCGACGTTCATCGTTGATCCGAGAAGCTCGCGCGTTCCCTCTTTGAGGAACTCGACGACGTTCTTTGACCCGTGAATTTGCGCCTCGACGCAATGGTACGAGGACACGCCCATGAGTCGGAACCCGAGCGCCGCGTCGATTCCCTTTTCGTTCCCCCATTCCGGCGAGGTAAAGGCGAAAGGCGCCTCGTATATTTTGCAACCGAGCGCGTTCGCCAGCCCGCCGAAGATCCCCGACGAGCGCGTGTTGTCGATACATTCCCCGACGTGCCAGACCGGAGGTAGGTCGGGCAAAAGGAACTCGCGAAGACTCGCGCCCGCCTTGGCGACGCCTGATTTCGCACAGTAGCCTAACTTCATGAGCGGGAAAGACGCGCAACCGTTCGAGAGTATTAGAACGTTGTTTTGCAGAAGAACGTCCGCGACGTCGACGATCGCCTTCTCGTAGATCACCTTCGTATTGTTGCACCCGACCATGTTGACGACGCCGAGTATTCGCCCGTCCCGAATCGCCTCCGCCAACGGTTCGAACCCGCCGAAACGTCGACAGACGTACTCGACGGAGAATCCGACCTCCGCCTCCGCCTCCTGTCGCGGTATGCGGCGCGGGACGTCGCGCCTCGCCTCGAAGCTCTCGATTGCGCGGAGGACGATCTTTTCGGCTAGCTCGCGCGTCTTCTCGATATTGTCGTGGCGATGGTCGTATTCGAATCGTTCGGCGCCCGGCAAACGCGCCGATTCGCTCGTCGTTACCACCGTCGTGCGGAAGCAGCGCGCAACGTCCATGATCGCCGGAAATACGTCCTGAACGTCCGCGACCCAGAGGTCGAGCGCGCCTGTCCCCAGAACGAGTTCCGCCGAAACCGCGTTGCTCAGCGGTATGACCCCGCCGTAACGGTACATCGCCGCCAGCCCGGAACAGCAGATCCCGTAAAAACGGATCCCCTTCGCCCCTTTCGACTTTGCGATCTCAACGAACCTCTCTTCCTGCCCGACCTTTACGATTTCGCTCACCAGTAGCGGGAGATGACCGTGCACCGCGATATTGACCCAGCCTTCCTCGAGCGCCCCCAGGTTCGTCTTCGACGTTACCCGATCGCCGACCCCGAAAAGCGAGTCTGTCGCAATCGACGCGCCGACGACCCCTGAAAAGGTAAACGCCAGCCCGCAACGCAGGAACTGCTGCATAACGCTTCGCCAGTCGCCGTCGACCCCGCAGCCTGACTTGTGATAGGCTTCGAAAACTTCGTGATACGCGCTGATCGGAAGAATATCAAGCTCCCTCCAGACCGCCTGACGCTCCGCCGGCGCGCACGCCTTGAGCGTCTCGTGATCCGCCGGAACGGTACGCGAGAGGTCCGCGAGGAGTCGGTCGGCGAGTTCGGAAGCGACCGCCTTTAGGTCGCGCCCTTCCGTCTCGATTCCGAACGCCTTCGCCGTCGCCAAGACCTTCTGCTCGCCGAGAATTGGCAGGTTGAGGCGTCCTTCCGCCGCCCATTTGAGCGCGAGCATGACTTCGCGCGCGTGCATGCCGTGCTGCGCGACCCCTGCGGCGGCTCCGCGCAGAAGATTGCGCGCGACGATGAGGTCGGCGTCGGCTCCGCAAACTCCGCGCGGCGACTTCGACGTTACCCGGCACGGACCCATATTGCAGACTTTGCAACAGACGCCCGCCAGCCCGAAGGAGCAGTGCGGCTTCTGCTGATCGAAGCGATCGAAGGGCGTTTCGATTCCGAGTTGATCGGCGACGGCGAGCATTTCGCGCACGGCGGGATCCGGGGTCTGCGCGGCGACCTCCGCCTTCGTCGGAAAGGTCTTGCGATACGCGGCGACGGCGGCGTTGTAGTCGCGAATAAAGGAGTCGGGATCGTCCGATTCGTTGTGATCCGCCTGATGGGTAACGACGGGCACGCCGTTTTCGTCGAACCCGATGAGCGCGCGGTGAGAATGGATATGCGCCGGGGCGGAGTCTTCGTTGTGAGAATGATCGCAGGACGCGGTTCCGCTATGATGATCGTGATGATGTTCCGACATGGCGACCTCGTGTGTGTGGGATTTCAAGTTCGCGCGGCGTCGCCTCGTTTTGTTCCGAGACGACCGCAATGCCTATTTAAATGGTAGGTATTATAAGTCGGGTTGGGTGATCGTCAAGAGAAAAACTTAGTGAAATAGTAGGAATTGATTGGCGCGGGGCTTTTAGTCGCTAATGGAGAAAAATGCGGAAATATGCAATTTTCTCCATTAGGGACTTGCTAGACGAAACTAGAACGCTACAATGTTAATGGAGAAATCTGCGGAAATACGCATTTTTGTAACTTAACGAAGTCAACCCGAGTAATGGAACCAAACATGGAAGTTCGACGAGACTCCTATTTAAACAGACTGCTGGAGAAAAGAGGGAACGGACTCGTTAAAGTCGTTATCGGTATGCGTAGGTGCGGCAAGTCTTACTTGCTCTTTAAGCTCTTCAAAGAACGCCTGCTGGCGGAGCAGGTCGCGGAAGACCACATCATAGAGACGTCCTTCGACGATTATGAAAATCAAAAATTCCGGGATCCCGAGGTCTTTTACCCCTATGTGAAGGAACGTATTTCCGACAAAGGTCAGTACTACGTTCTCCTGGACGAAGTTCAGCTTCTGGGCGAATTTGTCCCTGTATTAAACGGTCTCGCCCGAAAGAGCAACGTCGACGTCTACGTTACGGGAAGCAATGCGAAATTCCTCTCCAGCGACGTCGTTACGGAGTTCCGAGGACGCGGGGACGTCGTTCATATGTATCCGCTGACTTTTGCGGAGTATATGAGCGTCTATCCCGGAGATCGGCTCGACGGTTGGCGCGATTACGTTCTTTACGGCGGGTTGCCCTTAATCTTTTCTTTTCCGACTCCGGAGGGGAAATCGGCGTTCCTGAAATCGCTGTTTGAGGAAACGTATATTGCGGATATTATCGGCAGAAACAACGTGCGCAATCGGGAAGAGTTTGAGGAATTACTTAATATCGTCTCGTCGAGCGTCGGGTCCTTGACGAATCCGCACAAGCTGTCAAAGACGTTTCAGAGCGTTAAGAATAAGACGATTAGCCAGACGACGATTAAACGTTATCTTGACTATCTCCGCGACTCGTTCCTTGTCGACTCTGCGATTCAATACGACGTTAAAGGGAGAAAGTATATTGACGCGCCGTTGAAATATTACTTTACCGATCTTGGATTGCGCAATGCGCGTCTGAATTTCCGACAGGTCGAGGAAACTCATGCGATGGAGAACGTTATTTTCAACGAGCTGAAATTCAGAGGTCTTAACGTTGACGTTGGGGTCGTGCCGATTAGCGAGAAAAGCAAAGACGGCAAGAGCGTTCGGAAGCGTCTGGAAATTGATTTTGTTTGTAATCAAGGCAGTAAGCGTTATTACATTCAGTCCGCCTTCGCCATGTACGAGGAAGCCAAGAAACAGCAAGAGCAACGTCCCCTCATGCGAACCGGCGACGCCTTTAAGAAAATCATTATTTCCAAAGAAGTCCTAGGAACCTTCTATAACGACGACGGCGTTCTCGTCATGAATCTTTTTGATTTCCTACTGAATCCCGATAGTTTGAGCTTTTGAGCCGCCCACGTTCGGACGTTGGTTCCTGGTTCGCGCTACTGCGCGATTGGCGCTGTTCCCGCTCCCGTTGGTCGCTTACCGGGTTGAAAACGCCCAAATCACGCGAAGCCAACCTAACGCGCCGCAGGCGCGTCCCTCGCCTGCAGGGCGATTTTCCCGGCGCAACGCGCCGCCCCGCGCCCATAGCGCGGGGGAAGCCGCCGGCTTTAGTCGGCGGATAAGGCGCCGCAATGATTTCCGCGACAGCGCCACCCCGCCGAAGGCGCGTCCCTCGCCTGCAGGGCGAT
>ONGM01000001.1 GCA_900317365.1 uncultured Planctomycetota bacterium | reverse complement strand
CGAGGTTGCGGCGAGGTTGCGGCGCGCGGAAGGGGCGTTAATCGAGCGAAAGGGTTTCTTTTCCGCGCGGGGTCGCCATTGCGCCCCAGACGCCGTGTCCGGAGGGACCGCGCCAATCTTCGTCGGGCACGCTGACGCCGTTCATCGGCGTGTTGATATCGCCGTAGTCGACCGTTTCAGAGACGAAGCGAACGGAGCCGTCCATCATGCAGACGTTGACGCCGCCGGCGTGATCGGAGGACGCGGTAACGTAAAAATGCTTGTCTTCGTCCTTAACGGCGCGGTATCCGCAACTGGGCGAGTTCGGCGGCAGCGCGGCGACGAAATTCGTATTTCCGGCGAGCGCCGAGTGCCAGCGTCGACCTTTTTGCGCCATTGTTCGCGGTTCGACGTACTGTCCGTCGGCGCCGCGCAACGCCATGCACGCGGCGGGAACCTGGTAATACGCGGTCGTGAGGAACGCGACGCCTGTCTTAACGCCCGGGTCCGGGTTGTCCTCGTTTTCCGCGTCGGTCGTGAGAATTTCGGAGACGTTAATTTCCGCGAACGCCATCGTCATGCTCGTTCCGTCCTTGATCGACGCCATCGTCGTCTTGCCGACGTTTCCGTTGACGAAGACCCCGCGTCGCGCCGCCTGACCTTTAGAACTCGGATACGTCGCCGCGTCCCCCATATTGCACGCGTAATTATTGCGTCCGAAGCAATTGGGATCGCCGAGATAACGCGTCGCGTTGTCGTCCGTCGGACAGAGCAACGTCGGAACGTCGACGACGTAAGGATGAGAGTCGAGACCGTTCGGAATGACTGCGGCGCGCGCCGGATCCGGAGAGTCGGCGAGCGAGCCCGATTTCAGCGCGGCGTCAAATTGCGCGGAGATCTTTTCGTAGAGCGCCCCCTGTTCGAGGTACGGTAGGAGCGTCATTTGAACGGAGCAGCATTGGAGTCGACTGTGCAAGTCGGGATTGGCGTCGGCGCCGGAACGTTTGATCCAGAGTTCGTCGTTGTACGAGTTCGGTATGCGTTTATTGGCGCTTTCGAAGTTCGCGAGCGCGAGACCGAGCTGCTTCATATTGCTCGAGCACTGCATTCTTCGCGCGGCTTCGCGCGCGGCCTGGACTGCGGGAAGGAGCAGTCCGATGAGAATTCCTATGATGGCGATAACGACGAGAAGTTCAACGAGCGTGAATCCGGATTTTCGAGTGTTTTTCATATTGTCAAATCGATCTGAGCGCTTTTCGACATAGGCTCTTTTTGTAACGAACGACGTCAAATCTCGACGCGTCGGGGTTTGTCGAACCGGGGTTTGCGGGACGGCGCGACAAATCGTTCCCGAACGCGAATCGATCGCGCGTTCGGGAACGCGGAAACGTAGAGAAGCGAAGCGCTAAACGAAGCGCGAGTCGAGCTATCGTTAGCAGATATTGTTAGTAGATATAGTTTGCGAGTCGCGCGTTCTCGAGATGTTCGAGCGCTTTCGAGAGCGTGTCGGCGGGAATGCCGGCGCGGTCGTCGAGAATATATCGGACGACGTCGTAGTCTTCGAGCGCGTCTTCAACGGCTTCTTCGAGGTCGTCGAGTTCAAGAGTTTTTTCGTCGGAGCCGTCGTTCCAGATAAACTGGCTTCGATCGGTCGTGGTAATCGTCACGGTGAGTTGCTTTTCATTTTCGGCGGCTTCGATCGCTTCGGCGAGCGTAACGGACTTGCCTTTTTCCTTACGACTCATATCGGCGGCGGTCATGAACGCGAAAATATTGATCGTTTCCTCTTTGGAGACGGGCGAGACGCCGGTTTCAAAGAACTTGCAGATTTCGAGAAGGAGCGGTTCGTACCCTTCGTAATCTCCGACGTTGGCGACGCCTTTTTCACCGTAGACTTTGCAACTGTACGGCGCTTCGCCTTTCCGAATGCCGCGGAAGACGCCGATACGGCGATCCTTCCAGACGCCAACGACGACGTCGGCGCCCGGCGTGAACGTGCGCGAGACGGAGACGCAGTCGGGGCCCATGACGGTGAAGAGGGATTCCACGCCGTGGATTCCGTACCAGTAGAGGGACGGATGCTTCGTGTTGAGCGGCGCGGGACTCGTGGCGTCGCAACCGAGTACGGCGCCGATCGGGCTGGCGTTGCGCATCTCTTGGTACGCCTTCACATAGCGGAGCGAGGACGCCGTGAAGACGGGAACGCCCGTCTCTTCGGAGAGTTTGAAAATATCGAGGACGTCGCGCAACGAGCCGCCGAGCGGTTTGTCGATGAAGAGCGGCTTTTTCGCCGCGAAGACCGGCTTCGCCTGTTCCAAGTGCAAGCGCCCGTCGACGCTTTCGAGAAGAATTCCGTCGACGTTTTCAACGAGTTCCTCGACGGTATCGTAAACCTTCAGTCCGGCGTCTTCGCAGAATTGCGTGTACTCGTGAACGCGATTCCAGCTGTCCAGATTGTCCGGTGCGCCGCCGGGATAGACCCCGACGACTTCGAACTTCTTAAAAATATCCGCGCCGTCCGGATTATTGATCGTTTTGACAAACGCGGGAACGTGCGAGGTCGTCGCGCCGATTACGCCGAGACGAAACGCGTCGTCCGCGCCCAAAACGGACGCGACGCTCAGGAATACGACGCTTAACGCCGCCGATACGCTTACTGAAATTTTCATTTCGTAAAGACTCCTATGGATTTTTCAATCGCGTCCCACGACGCGGCACATGGCGCAAAACTTTTCGCGCGATCGTTTCCATTATACGCCGCGCGCCTATGAGCGCAAGTTGCCGCGCGACCTGTCTTCTCCCCTAAATCCGTATTGAGTTGACGCGCGAACTCTTGTGCGATACAATTGACGACAGCGTTTTGACCCTTTAAAACGCGCGAAAAATCCAATGGAAAGAAAGCGAACGTTTATGTCCGAAAGAGCGATCGAAGATCGACCTACCGCGCGCGCGAGCGTCGCCGTCGTCGGCGCCGGCGTTACGGGACTCGCCGCCGCGCGGAAACTGCGCGAGTTGAACCCGAATCTCGACGTCAAAGTCTTCGAACGCGCGCCGCGCGTCGGCGGCGTTATCGGCACGCGCGTCGTCGACGGGTTCCTATGCGAACTGAGCGTCGACAATTTTATTACCACCGTCCCGGAAGGGATCGAACTCTGCAAATCGCTCGGACTCGGCGACGAACTCATGTCGACCTCCGCGAAATATCGACGAACCTACGTCGCGCGAAAAGGTCGACTTTGCCCGTTGCCCGACGGCTTCATGACAATGGCGCCGACCCGATTTTACCCCATGCTCGTTACGCCGTTGCTCTCGCCGCTCGGCAAATTGCGGTGCGGACTCGAACTCCTGATTCCGCGAAGAAAATCGCAGGACGAAGAGTCCCTCGCCGCGTTCGCCATTCGTCGACTCGGAAAAGAAGCCTTCGATCGCATTATCGAGCCGCTCGTCGGCGGAATCTACGGCGGCGACGCCGCAAAACTTAGCCTGCAAGCGACCTTGCCGCGATTCGCCGAAATGGAAGCGAAAGATCGCAGTCTCATATGGGCGATGTCGAAAACCGCGCGAAAAGCGCGACGCGTTAAGCGCGAAGAAGAAAGCGGCGCGCGATACAGCTTCTTCATCACCCTCCGCTCCGGGATGCAACGCCTCCCCGAACGCCTCGCCGAAGAGCTCGGGTACGACCGCGTCGCCCTCAATCGAGAGATCGTAGAAGCCGCCCGCCTCGAGGGCGACCGCTGGCGGTTGCGCGATTCCGCCGGGCGGTCTGAAGAGTTCGACGCCTTGCTCTTCGCCTCCGACTCCGGATCTGCGGCGCGCGCACTCGCAAACTCGGCGCCGGAGGTCGCGCGACTTTACGGTCAAACGGAACACACTGGGGTCGCGATTATTCACCTTGCGTACCGCGCGGAGCAGATCGGTCGTCCTCCGCGCGGCATGGGATTCGTCGTTCCGACGTCGGAAGGCAACGGTGTGATCGCGGGCAGTTTCAGCAGTTATAAATACCCGGTTCGCGCGCCGGAGAACACGCTTTTACTTCGCGTTTTCGTCGGCGGCGCGCGCGCGCCGGAAATGGTCGAGACGCCGGAGCGGGAGCTCGTCGCGCGCGTGGAAGCGGAGACGCGTCGTTGGCTCGATACGAAAGGGGACCCGATCATGGTCGACGTCGCGCGATTTCCGAACGCGATGCCGCAATACACGGTTGGTCGTCTCGCATGGCGGGCGCAACTCGGGGCCGCGCTCGACGATTACCCGACGCTCGCGCTGGCCGGCAACGCGCTCGACGGGGTCGGGCTTCCGGCGTGCGTTAAATCAGGATACGAAGCGGCGGCGAAGCTCGTCGCAGGACTGCGTTCGCGCGAGTAGCGCGGCGCGGCTTACGGCTTTATTTATAGAGGAAAGAAAGAGGAACGAAACATGAAGATCACGAAGCCTCGTTGTCTTTCGGCAGGCATTCTATTCGCCGACGTCGGTTGCGCGCCGATCGATCACGCGCCGGTTCCGGGCGAACTTGTTCAGACGGAGCGCGTCGAGCTTTCCCTCGGTGGTTGCGCGTCGAACGTGGCGATCAACCTTGCGAAACTTGAAGTTCCGACGGGGCTGTGCGGTTGCGTCGGCGACGACGCTTTCAGCGATTATATCGTGTCGTCGTTGGAGCATCCGATCGTCGACGTTAGCGGCGTGAGTCGCGTTGCGAATTCGAGTCCCGGCTGCTCTCTGATCGTGAACGTTCGCGGGGAAGACCGTCGTTTCGTGAGCACGACGGGAGCGAACGCGCGCTTTACCATGTCGGACGTTCCGGACGAATGGACGAAGAACGCGGAAATACTCTACGTCGGCGGATACCTCATGATGGAGCGGCTTGAAACGCCGGAGACGGTCGAATATTTCAAGTCGTTCCAAGCGCGCGGCGGAATCACCATGCTAGACGTCGTGCTGTACGGAACGCGACCGTATTGGGACGCGATTAAGCCGTTGCTTCCTTACGTCGATTACTTCATGCCGAACGACGACGAAGGTCGCGTTATCACCGGCTTGGAGGATCCCGTCGATCAGGCGAAATTCTTTGTCGACGCAGGCGCGAAGACGTGCGTTATTACGTGCGGGGACAAAGGTTCGGTCTACTATTCCGACACGGAGAAATATCGAGCGGAGATCTTCCGCACGGAGTTCGTCGGGGGCACGGGCTCCGGAGACGCGTTCGACGCCGGCTTTATCGCGGGGCTTCTCGACGGTTGCGACAGTTACGAGACGATGAAGCGCGCGACGGCGCAAGGCATGAGTTGCGTGCGGCACGGTTCCGCGACGCAGAGCGTCTTTACGAAGTCGGAATTGGAAGAATTTTTACGCGGTCGCGAATTGAAAGTCGAGACGTTGCGTTAGTAGGAACCCTTTAGAACGTTCCTTAACATAGTTTTGACAGGTCGTCGCGAGACGGCCGGGAGTTTTCGTTATGTATTTGTGTCCAACGTATTTATTGGCGGTCGCGTTCTGCGTCGTCACGATGTTCTGCTGGGGTTCGTGGGCGAACACGCAGAAACTTGTGAATAAGAAATGGCGATACGAGCTGTTCTATTGGGACTACGTTTTCGGAGTCGTCGGGGCGGCGATCGTTTTCGCGCTCACGATGGGCTCGACGGGCGAGTTCGGGCGTTCTTTCTGCGACGACTTGCGTCAGGCGGCGCCGGAGGCGTTGTGCTGGGCGTTCGCAGGGGGCGTCGTCTTCAATATTGCGAACATTCTTCTCGTCGCGGCGATCGATATCGCGGGTATGTCGGTGGCGTTCCCGGTCGGGATTGGTCTTGCGCTTGTCTTAGGCGTGATTTGGAATTACATGCTGAGTCCATCCGGTAACGCGCCGGCGCTCTTCGCAGGCGTCGCGCTCGTTGCGGTCGCGATTATTCTGAGCGCGCTTTCTTATCGTAAACGCGACGCGGCGAACGTCGACGCTTCTGCGGATAAGAAGCCGATCGGGAAAGGCTTGGCGCTGGCGCTGATCTGCGGCGTTCTCATGTCCCTCTTCTATTTCTTCGTCGCGAAGTCGTTGGCGCAAATCCGAGTCGGCGACCTTGCGCTCGACGTAACGCTCGACAACTTCAAGAGCTCCCCGGACGCGGCGCTCGAAAGCGGGAAACTGACGCCTTACACGGCGAACGTTCTCTTCTCGATCGGCGTTCTTCTGAGCAACTGCGTCATTATGCCGATTCTTATGCGCAAGCCTTTCGTGGGCGACCCGGTGGAGAAGGGCGCGTATTGCAAAGGAACGCTTCGCGATCACGCGTGCGGTTGGCTCGGCGGAATCATTTGGGCGATCGGTATGACGCTCAACGTGATCGCGTCCGGCGTGGCGTCGGCGGCGGTCGCATACGGACTAGGGCAGGGCGCGACGCTCATGTCGGCGATCTGGGGCGTTTTCATTTGGCGTGAATTTAAAGGCGCGCCGAAGGGCGTCGGTAAGATTCTGACGGCGATGTTCGCGTGCTTTATCATTGGACTCGCGCTCATCATCTGGACGAAGCTCGACACGACGTCGCAAGCGTCGGCCGACACGACGGTCGAGTCGATCGTCGACGAAGTCCCGACTTTTGACAAACTCGTCGACGGCGAGCCTGAACTCGATCCGGACGCGTTGGAAGTCGAAATTGAAACGACGCTCGACGCGGTGAACGACGCGACCGAAAGCGTCGCGGAAACGATTCAAGAGACCGTCGACGACGCCGAAGAAGCGACCGTCGAAACGATCGAGAAAGTCGAAGACGCGTTGGAAATCGATCCCGACGCCGAATAAGCGCCGCGCCTGCCTACGCCTCGCATGACGGCGTAATTAGGCAAGGCAATTAGGCGAGGTAAGCGATAGCGCGTCGTCGAGAACGTAAAAGGGGGCGCAGTTCCGATAAACGTCGGAACTGCGCCCCCTTGCGTTTGGCGTCTGCGGTTAGCCTTCGCTGGCTCGCAGGTTAGTTTTCGTCGTCCTCGTCGTTCCGGAGCGCGTCGACGGACTCGTTATCGTTCGGCTCAGACGACTGATCGCTGAAGTCGTCAAAAGAGTCGTCGCTTTTCAACTGATTTTTGGCGAACATATCGTGATAGAATCGGAGGTCTTCGTCGTTCTCGACGGCTTTTGGCGTCTCCTCTTTCATTTCGTCGTCGTATTTTGCGGCGTAGTCAACGCGTAGATCGTAAGCGGCGTCAACGTCGTCGCATTGCCCGAAAAGTACGGCGTCAAAGCAGGGTTGGAACTGTTCCCAACGCGCGTCGGCAATTTCGAATGAAATGAACGTTCGGCGAGGCGTAAAGGATTGCGGATCGTCGATTTTGACTTCGAGTATATAACTGATCTCCCCATCTCTTGAATCGACGTGAAAACTTTCGTTTTCGAGCGTGTCGTTGATTTGATAAACGAGCGCTTTCACAATTGAATATAAACGTTTGTTGTCGCGGTCGCAACGAATTGGAAAGCTCGCTATCAAGACGAATCCGTCGTCCACGACTACGATTCGATATTGAAAATTATACCGACTCGCCGTAGAACCCCACAATGAGATTCTAAAGACTTGCGATTCCGAATCGTAAAGATATCCGGAACCTTTCAGATCAAGAGATTCAAGCGCATTGCGAACGCATTCGACGATTTGCTCGCGCTTAGAGACCGCGTCGTCTTCTTCGCGCAACTCGACAAGAAGCCCTCGCTCGCTCGCCCACTTTTCCGCGTAGCTTCCGGGACGTACGGTCAACGCGACGTCGTCGCCAAAGGCGTCGTCCGCGATCTCGACGACGCTGCTCGGAATATCAACGCTGAACGAGTCGCTATAGCGTTTAAAGGCTTCGTTACCGATTGCGACGACGGTTTGCGGAATGACGACTCTCTCAAGGAGATAGCACGAAGCAAAAGCGGCTTCGCCGATCCTTTTAACGCCGCTTGGAACGACGTATTCCACTGCGCAAATATTCTGCGGACAAGAGATAAGCGTCGTCATGTCTTTGTCGAAAAGAACGCCGTCCCGACTTGCGTAGTTGGGATTCTCTTTTTCGACGTTGATTGCGCGAAGATCCATACATTCTTTGAACGCGCGCGGTTCGATCGTTCGGACGCTTTTCGGAATCTCGACGGTTTTTACGGCCGAATTTTCGACAAACGCGCGCTCGCAAATGACTTCAACTCCGGCGGGAACAGCGTATTTCTTCTCGCTTTTCACAGTCGGATAGAGGATCAGTTTCGTTTGGTTTTTGTCGAAAAGAACGCCGTCTTGACTTGAGTAGAACGGATTAGCTTCGTCGACGCGAATCTCACTTATGTTATTGCTTCCGCTAAACGCTTGCGGATCGATTTCAACAACGCCTGCCGGAATCTCGACTTTTTCGAGATCAAAACAGCCTTCGAACACGTTTTTGCCGATTTTCTTAACGCTCTGCGGTAGCGTTAGGCGCTCAAGGTTGTCCGCGTTGAGGAACGCGAAGTCGCCGATCGTTTCGACTCCTTCGGGAACGTCGTACTCTTCGTCCTCTTTGTTTGGCGGATAACACACGAGAGTCTTCGCGGTTGCGTCGAATAAAACGCCGTCTTTGCTTACAAACGCGGGATTGCCGTCGGCGACCTCGATGGCGTCGAACTCCAAGGTTCCCTCGAACGCCTTGGCGTCGAGCGTGCGAAACGTCGTCGGTAATTTGACGCGTTTGATAAAACCGGCGTAGCGGAAAGCTTCTTCCGCGATCTCTTCGACTCCTTCGGGAACAACGTATTCGTCTCCCTCTTTTGAAATGGGAAACTGAATGAGCGTCGTTTTATCCTTGTTGAAAAGGACTCCGTCTTGACTTGCAAACGCCGGATTTTGGGCGTCGACTTCGATTTCGCGTAAAAAGTGCGCGTCTTTGAACGTCTTCGGAGGGATCCTTTGAACGCGTGAAGAGATCACGACGCGCCGGAGATTATGGCAGTGGTAAAACGCGGTTTCTTCGACGCGCTCGACGCCGTCCGGTACGACGTACTCCTCGGTTTCTATACCGATGGGAACTCGAACGAGCGTCGTCATGTCCTTATTAAACAAGACGCCGTCCCGACTTGCGTAGTTGGGATTGGCTTCGTCGACGAGAATGGCTTCGACATTAGGCCCGTTATGGAACGCTTCCGGGTCGATGACGCGGACGCTCGACGGAATCTTGATCAGCTTCAACGACTTCTTGCAATTCCAAAACGTCTGCAACCCGATTTCCACGACGCGCTTGCCGTCGATTGATTCCGGTATGGCAAAGACGCCGTTTTCGTGCTGGAAACCTTCCCGAACGCCAACGAGCGCCACCTCGTTTGCATTGACAGTTCGAACTTGATAATCTTTCATCTTAGCGCTCCCAATATGAACGTAAGGCTTATTTAAACGCGCCGATGTTAAATCGGCGGCGAAAAGCTCGACGTCGGCTCTTTGTCATGTGGAACCGAATGAAGCAAGCCTTCCCGTTGGGTTTGACTTTGGATTGGTTTTTAATTGAGCGACGTCGCGCGAGAGCGTCCCTTAGAGCGGAAGACGAGCGCGCGTCGCAAGCGCGGATTACGCGTCCTTTACAGGTTAAAGAATGTCTCGTAGTCCGGTTCCGGAACGCGTTTTTGACTCCTTAACACATCGTCAACGTCGGCGCTTTTGTTTAAAAACAGGTTGATAAAGCACGGCGCAAATCGATTCCACATCGTTTGATGAATCGCAATTGCGGAGAGAATAAACTCTTTCGAAGGCGTTTCGAGCCCGGTGCTTTCAACGCAATGTCGGAACGAGATTTCGCCGTCGTCCGTGTCGATATCAAAATTTCCGCGCGGTATCATACGGTTGATTTTGGCCGTAAGCGTCGCCAACTTCAAGAAGAGTTCGTCGTCGTCGACGTCGCCGCGGAGGGGCGCGGAAGTGCGAACGATATAGTCGGCTTTACGTACGCCGATGAGATATTGTACTTGGAAAAAATCGCCTTCCAACGGTATTTCGAAGCGAAAGACGTCGTCTTCTTCGATGAATTCGTGGGGGATATCGACCGACTTCAGACCGTCTTCGATGCTTTGAATCAGCGCGTCATGGATTTCCGCCATTTTGATCGTCCTTTCCGTCGCGCGCCCGCGTCGCCGTTTCGTTCGAACTTATTCGTCGGAACGGCGCTTGAAATCGTGCGGTCGCGCGTCATTCGTCTTTTCAATTGTCTTTAATCTTTGTCGTCAATCGTCGTCGTCGTCATCGTCATCGTCGTCGTCTTCGACGCAGTTCAGCGCGTAGCACTCTTCGACGTCGGCGCTAAAGCCGAAAATGGCGTTTAAAAAGCACGCTTGATAATGCTTCCAAGCTTCTTTTGCAACAACGAGCGGCGCCATCACGAGCGTCTGTGGAACAGAGTTCAACGCGGCGCAGTCGACGTCGATTTTAAAACTGAGTTCGCCGGTGGCGAAGTCGAGTTCAAAATCTCCTTGCGCAAGTTTGTAATTGATTCTATTAACAAGCAGGACGACGGTCGAAAGGGTGCGCGTATTGGAGACGTCGCACCGAATTGGCGAACTCATTCGCAGAATCACGTCGTTTTTTCGGACCTGAACGTGGCAGTTCGTCCAACGTAACCCGGAGTTCGAGCACGACAGTTTAAAGGTAAACGAGTATTTTTTTTCGTCGGAGTCAAAGTGTAATTCGGCGTCTTTGAGCGCCGCTTGAACGCTTTCGAAAAGCAGTTTGACTCTTGCGGATTCCTCGAACATGCAATTCCACGTCGCGTCGGACGTCAGTTCGTAGGCGCGGTTGTGTTCCAGCGCCCAACTTTTTGCGTAACTGGCGTCGCAAACGCGCGCTATCGCGTCGCAATTCTCAAACGCGTCGTCGGCGATTCCGACCACGCTTTCCGGTATGCGGACGCTTTTCAGGAATTGACAGGACATAAAGGCGTTCTTTCCGATCGTCTCGACCGACGACGGAAGCGCGATTTCTTCTAGTTGATAGCATCCGAAAAACGCGGACGCGCCGATCCTTTTGACCCCGTCGGGAACCTCGTACTTCACAAAATCTTTACCTTGCGGGTATCGTACGAGCGTCGTTTTTTCCTTGTTGAAAAGGACGCCGTTTACGCTCGCGTACTCGGCGTTGTCGGCGGCGACGTTAATTGCTTGAAGGTCAAAGCAAGGGTCAAACGTTTGCTCGTGAATGAAACGGACGCTTTGAGGAATATTGACGAATCTCAGACCGACGCATTCTCTTAACGCGGACGCGCAAATTTCGACGACGCGGTTTGCGTCGATAAAAGCGGGAACGTTCAGCTGGTCGATAGTCAAACCGCCCGTTTTGACGCTAACGATCGCGACTTCATTTTCGCCCCGACGTTCAACGATATATTCTTCCATGTCTTCTTCCTCCGTTAAAAAGTGTTTTTACTTGCGTTAATTCGACGACGATCAATCAAAAATCACTCGCAGCCCCTTCGTCGTCGCGCGCAAGCGACTGGCTCTGGCTTTCCGACGGCCTCCATTGTAGCAAATTTTGTTTCCATTGTAGCAAATTTCGTGCCGCTACGGCAAAATTATGCGTCCCATGATCGTCTTCTTCACGAAACTCGTGTGTCTTCCGCGCGGCGCTCTTCATACTTTTGAGCAATGCGTTCAAGCCGGAATAGACAATATAGGGCCTGACGTCGAACTCGTCGCGAATAGTCTCGGGACTGGCGTTTCGTCGTCCCGACTCGGTTGCACGTTCTCATTCCGTGCGGAGACGGTCTCGCTTTCGTTATGTCCGATAAAACTCTTTCCTTGACGTTTTCCATCTTTTCCCATTGTAGGCGTCGCTCGATTGAAGGCGTCTTCGCGGCGTTGAATTTCGTTGCGACGTCGATCGACGACTTCGCGGCTGTTCTTCTGCGTTTAAGGAGCAAGGCAAGACGTTGCGTCTTGCCTTGCGTCATTTGTTCCGTCGAGAGAAAGACGGCGTCGTTCTCTTGAGCGCTCGATTATTCTTCGAGTTCGAACGCCGCGTCGCCGGTTAATCCGGCGAAGAGAACGCCGAGGAACTTCTTCGCGGCCGTTTCCCACGAATGCGCGCATAACATCAATAGCGCCACGATGAGAGACGTCGGAATTGTCGTCATCCCATAAGTTAAGCAGCTGACTTGGAAATTGATCTCGCCGTCGCTGACGTCGAGATTGTATGCGCCGTGAACGAGCTGATAGTTCATGCGCATGATGAGACGCGATAATTCGGCGATTTGACGTTCGTTTTTCGCGTCCCCTTTCAAGGGCGCCGTCGTCATGATGAAGAAATCTTCGTTGCGCACGACGATGATTACCGACATGCTGGAAATAGCGGCGTCAATCTTTTGATTGAATGTAAAGGCGTGCGCGTCTTCATTGTATTGGAAATTAAACTCCATCGTTTCAAGCGCGGAACGAATATCGCGCGTGATTTGCTCGCGATTAGGCTTGGTGACTTTCATGCGAGTTCCCTTCTCTTTTGACGTTTTATTGGTCTTATTTGTCTTACGAATTTCTGTTCTTCTCGGAATCGCGACGTTCGACTCCGCGACCCGACCGACCGAAGTTTCGCTTTGCGCGAAGATTATTCGCCAAGTTCCATCGCTTCGTCGGCGGTGAGGTTGTTGAACATGACCCCGAGGAATTTCGGCGCGTTTTCCGACAACGCGCCGTTGGCGAGCGAGAGATGACCCAAGATGATTTGAGCCGGAAACTCCTCGAGTCCAAACGTATGTCCGCTCGTATGGAAGTTGATCTCGCCGTCGGTTACGTCAAGGTTAAAAACGCCGTGGACCAACTGATAGTTGATCTTGACAATGAGTCGCGCAAGTTCGGCGATTTCCTTGGGGTTGTTGACGTCGCCGACGAGCGGAAGAATGCTCGAGACGTAGAAGTCGTGGTCGCGAACCTTAATGAGCGTAATCGAGCGGGACACGCGACAATTGACTATCGGCGCGACGAAACTGAAAAGACCTTTTTCTTTGTCATACTGGTAAGAGAGTTCGAACTCGTCGAGCGCGTTGCGCACGCCTTGCGTAATTTGTTCGCTTGTTAATGTCGTGAAATCCATGACTTTGCCTCTTTGACTTTTCCTCTTTGTAAGTGATACGGAGTCGACGCGCGCGGCGACGAGAGCGTTAAAACGCGTCTCGTCGACCGTCGCTGACAACGCGTCTGGATTGTTTGAGGTCGCGTTAATCGGACGGATCGACGATTTCTACTTGCGTCTGATTTAACGTTTTTATTCCCATATCTATCGTTTTCCGAACTACGTGCGGATTGCGAGCGTTTCGGTTTGCTTGTTAAGGGGGAAACGGCGCGCGAGAGTCGCGCTCCGACATGAGGGATTGGGAAATGTCCAAACGAGCGTCGCGCCCTTGGCGACGCTATCCACTAAAATGGTACCGATAAATTTTTTGTTTTCAATATCTTTTAAAAATTTTTTAACAACTTTATGAGAAACCGTCGCCCTGCGCTTCGGTTCTTTTCTCCGTAGCGTATGATATGGGTTTTCTCCGCGTCCTCAACCTGCTTTTTTAAATTTTGCGCCAAATTTGTGAGAAATCGCCGTCTTGCGCCTCGGCTCTTCTCTCCGTAACGTATGGTATGAATTTTCGCCGCGTCCTCAACCTGCTTTTTAAATTTTGCGCCAAATTTGTGAGAAATCGCCGTCGCGTTCCCTCGATTCTTATCTTCATGATCGACGCTCCCAGGCGGGGTAGACGAGATCGGGAATCGGGACGGACTAAAAGAATGTGTACGGATCCGAAACGAGCCGTTGAACTCCGGCGGGAACGACGAGGCTGGTCAGAGAATCGCATTGGAGAAACGCGTCGAGTCCGAGCCGTTGAACGCTCGCCGGAAGGACGACGCTTTTAATTTCCTTTGTTAAGGCGTCGCCTGCCTGCCTGAACTCGAAAATCGATTCTAATCGACCTTACCGATAAAAACAAGGACGCCTTCCCATGAGAAAGACGCCCCCTGAAAAGATCAAGACTCGTGAACGTCGATTTGACGTTTCGTTGACGATCAAGCGGCGGCGATCAAGCTACGGCGCAACGCTTGAGGTCATTCCTCGATGATCGTGAAGGGGTATTCGTAAAATTCCGCCCAACGATGCGCGTAACTGTCCTCATAAACGCGTAATCTGACGTTCTCCGCAGGAGCGAACGCCTCTTCGCCAATCTTTTGAACAGATCTTGGAACGTTTACAACGCGTAAACTATCGCACCATGCGAAAGCAAGACTTCCTATTTTTCTTACGCCTTCGGGTATCGCGACGTCCCTAAGAGCCGCGCATTTTGCGAACGCCGCCGCGCCGATCTTTTCCACGCTTGCGGGAATGGTCATTGTCTCCAGAGCCGCGCATCCTGCAAAGGCGAACTTACCGATCTTCTTGACGCCTTCGCCTAGAGTCGCGTTCTCCAGTTTCACACATTGAAAAAACGCTTTCTTCCCAATGGACTTGATCGTTCCTGGTATTTCAATGGTCTCTAGTTCTCTACAACGAGCAAAGACGCTCGATTCGAGGAGTTCGACGCCTTCTGAAATCGTTACTTTCGAAAGATTGGGGCACGACCAAAACGCATGGTTCCCGATTCTCTTAACGGTTCTAGGAACCGTAACGACGCTCGGTCCGCGCCAGTTGAACGCCCATTCTTCAATTTCGACGACGTTCTTCGGAATCTCGTATTCTTTCGTTTCTTTACCCAAAGGATAGTGTCGAAGTATGAGCGGACGATCCTGCGATTGACTCTCAACCGCGCCGTTGACGATTTCTCCAAAGAAGGTTCCTACGACCGACTTGAAGAACGTCTTGTTGACCCTACGGAAGAAGACTCCGTCGATCGATTGGTATTGGGGATTCCCCGAATCAATGTTAATTTCCTGAAGACTGTAGCAATTCCGAAACGCCCAATTTTCAATGTTCGTACACGACGCCGGGACTTCGATCCGCTTCAGCTCGCCTTCGCAATATCGGAAAGCGTGCCGTCGAACGGTTTCAACGCCGTCGGGAATCTTGTACGCGTTTCCAGGTTTAACTTGCGGATAGCGGATGAGCGTCTTCTGCGCTTTGTCGAAAAGAACGCCTTTGTCGCTCATATAGGATTGGTTCTCTTTGTCGACTTCAATAGCGCGGAGCGCCGGAAGACATTCGCTCTCCGCAAAGGTTTCACGATCGATGGCGTCTGTCCATCTTGGAATGTGAATGATCGCCACGTCGGCGTCGAGCGAACGAAACGCGTCTTTTCCTAACGCGACGACCTTTTGTCCGTCGATTTCCGCCGGAAGACTAAACTTTTTGCGAGGTATCCCGTCGTCTTGAATGGTCGTCATCCATTCTTGGGCGCTTGCGCGGTCGATTCTGATAATCTTTACCCCTGCGCCGCAGGGTTCCATAATATGCGGCATTGATCTCTCCTTTACCCGTAAGAACGAGATTTCTTGGCGGTTTCGAAAACAGCGAGGCTAATTGTATCAGTCGCCCGATTTAAATCAATATCCCGGTCGTGTTAGAACAACCCGCCGTTGAACGCGCGACGCGAATAAGCGCGCGATGGCGGTCGACGTCGATTTGTCCCATTTTTCTTCTTGTCAATCGTCGTCGAAAACTTAAAATATGCGAACGCGTGGCGTTGGACGTAGTCCGATAGTCGTAGGCTCGGCTTTTTTGGTTGGCACAGAATATGAGGAACGCGCGATGAAAGATCATCGTTCAGACAATCAGAAATATGCAAAACTTTTCATAACCGCCGCGCGGGACGACGGGCTCGCGATCATAGGGTACGCGCCGGAACTCCTTAAAAAGACCGGCGAACTGCGAATACCAAGCGAGCTTAACGGGAAACGCGTCGTCGAAGTTCAAGATCAAGCGCTCGCGGAACTTCGTTTTTCGTCCGTTTTTATTCCGGAGAGCGTTATCAAACTCGGGCCGTCGCCGTTCCGACGCTGCGTTTTTCTCAAATCGGTCGAAGTTGCGCCGGAAAATCCATTCTTTGCGTCCGTCGACGGCGTCCTCTTTGATAAGAATCTGACGGAACTCATTTATTACCCGATTATGAAAAAGGACGCGGACTATCGCGTTCCGGACGGTGTGCTAAGGCTTCGCGGCAACTCGTTTCGACAAGTCGCATACCTCGAAAGAGCGTATCTTCCGCCAAGCGTGGAAAACGTCAACAATACGTTTCTCTATTGCGACAAGCTCGCGGAAATTCAAGTGGCGCCCGAGAATCAATTTTATTCTTCACTCGACGGCGTTCTCTTAAGTAAAGACGGAACGCTCCTCGTTCGCTTTTGCCTCGATAGAAAAGGCGTCGCCGAATACCTCGTGCCTGAGCGCGTGAAACGGTTCGATACCGACGCCTTCGAAGGGAGTCGCGGCGTTAAACGAATCGTTCTGTCGAAGTCGTTCGAAGAATTCGGGCTACTGTTTCATTCGTCTTTGCCGTCCCTCACGGAAATCGACGTCGACCCCGACAATCCTCGCTTCTCGGCTGTCGACGGCGCGCTCTTTAGTAAAGACGGCGCGACGCTCATTCTTTGCCCGAACACGATCGAGAAGTCGGAATACGTTCTTCCCGACCACGTTCGCGAAGTCGACCCGACCGCCTTCGATCTCGCGTCGAATATTCAAGGGATTTTCGTCTCCCCGGAGAATCCGTGTTTCTCGTCCGTCGACGGCGTTCTCTTGACGAAGGACGGAACGGAACTCGCGCGTTACCCGCGCGGCAAAGAATGGGAGAATTACGTAACGCCGGCGAAGGTTCATACGATTTGCGACCACGCGTTCAATTCGTGCGAAACGTTGCGTCGCGTCGTTTTATCGGAGGACGTTCGACGCGTCGGCGACTATGCGTTCGGCGCGTGCTCCAATTTAGAAAACATTGATTTCTTAGGAGACCTCGAATATATCGGGCCGCGAGCCTTCAGTTTCTGTTTTTCGCTACGGAAAATCGCGATTCCGGAAGGCGTCAAAAGCGTCCTTCAATCGACGTTTGAGCACGCCGGCTTGGCGCGCGTCGAATTGCCGGATAGTCTCGAGTCGATCGACGACGCCGCGTTCCGAGGGTGCGCGTGCTTATCGGAGATTACGCTTGGGAAAAAGGTTAAATCGATTGCGATAACCGCCTTTGCCGGTTGTCCGGCGACCCTCTTCGTCCACAAAGGGAGCGTCGCTCACTCCATTTTGAGACAGACGAATCGCATTTTTCCCGGATTGTTCGCTCGTCAGTTCAAATTGATCGACGAGGCGTCGCCGCAGAAGTCGAAGTCGAAATCTTTCTCTCACGCGCCGAGCAACCCTCGCCTTTTCAAAACGCAGCCGGTCGGGGAGAACGAACTCGCGATCGCCGGACTCGTTCAACGCTTTTTTCCGCTCGACGGCGTGATCGTCGTACCGGCGGAGATCGACGGACGGCGCGTCGTGGAGATTCTGGACAGAGCGTTTACCCAGACGATGTGCGTTAAGATTGTTTTTCCGGCGAGCGTTAGAAAAATCGGCGTGCACGCCTTCCTATCGACCGATTGGCTGGAGTCGATCGAGGTCGACCCGGCGAACGAGGATTTTGCGTCGTTAGACGGCGTTCTTTTCAATAAAGATTTTACGGAGCTTGCGCATTATCCGGCGAATAAGGCGGACGTTGATTATCGGATTCCGTCGAGCGTCAAAATCGTGCGCGACACGGCGTTAACGTGCTGTCGGCGCTTGCGCGGAATTTGCGTTCCCGGCGGACTCGAATATTATGATTCTCAGTTTTGGGGGTATTCGACGCTTGTCGCGATCAACGCGTCAGGGGACAACGAGAGTTACTTTTCGCGGGACGGGATTCTTTACGATAAAACGGGCGCGATGTTGGCGCTTTATCCGAAGTCGAAGCCGCAGAAGAGATTCGTTCTTCCTAAAAACGTCGAATTTGTGCCGATGATTTCATTTGACGGGATTTATCAACTGGAAGAAATCGACGTCGAGCCTGGGAGTCAGTATTTCTCGGCGTATGAAGGGACGCTTTTCGATCGATATGAGACGAAGCTCGTGAGATTTCCCGCCGGTCGTAAGGCGACGAAATACGTTGTTCCGGAGAACGTTCAAACGATAGGCGAGTTTGCGTTTTTTGGGGCGAGCAGTCTAACGACGATCGAGCTTCCGGAGGGGCTTGAGCGGATCGAGGCGAGCGCGTTTCTTAATTGCCCGAATTTGAGAAAGTTGGTCGTTCCGGACGGAGTGAGAACGATCGAGGCGGCGACCTTTGCGCGGAGCGATTCCTTGAGGAGCGTGGAACTTCCGGCGAGTCTTGAGAGTATTGATCGCGCCGCGTTTTTAGGCTGCGGCGCGTTGACCTCGATCGTCGTTCCGGACGGCGTGAAATCGATTGGCGAAAGGGCGTTTTTTATGTGTTCGGCGCTCAAGACGGTCGTTTTACCGCCGAGCGTGGAATCGATCGCGGACGACGCCTTCGACGCCTCCGACCCGACGTTGCGCGTGTTCGAAGGCAGCTACGCGCACCGTTGGGCGATCGAGCACGGAAAGAAGTTCGATTAACGCCCGCCCGCCTGCCTGCCTTCCGCAGCGAGTCGCCGAGCGCGGCGAGGGTAGGGCGCCCTGTCGCCTCGCCTGGCCTGTCGCCTCGCCTAGCGCCTTGCGAGGCGAGGAGGGCAGGCGGGCTATAATTTCTAGCGCGGGTTCTGAGGGGGCGTCGCCTTAGCGTTTGGATCGTCGGCAGCGATTTTGAAGGGATGATTTGTTTCCGCAGCCCATTGGTGTGGGAAGGAGTCTTGTTGGACGATCAAGGCGGCGTTACAGGCGCGGAAGGCGTCGTCGTCGATCGCCTGGATTGAGGCGGGCAGGCTGATTTCTTTGAGGGCGCCGCACCGATAGAAGGTCTGCCGTTCGATCGCCTTAACGCCTTTCGGCAGGTTAATTTTTTCGAGCGAGGCGCACCATGCGAAGACGGAGTCCCCGATTGCGCTGAGTTTTTCCGGCAACTCCACCTCCCTAAGCGCCCGACAATAGAAGAAAGTCTTGCTCTTGATCTCCTTGACGCCTTTCGGAACGACGATTTTATCCAAGGACGAACATCGCGCAAACGCGCCCTCGCCTAGGGTTGAGAGTCGTTTGGGGAGCGTTATTTCTTCGACGTCGCCGCAACCGCTGAAGGCGTAGGCGCCGATTTCTTCGATCGCATCGTGAAGGACGACGCGTTTTAGGGAGTAGACGCCTTCGAAGGCGCGCGAGGCAATTTGAGTCGCAGATTTTGGAATAACGTACTCGGTCTCCATTTTCCCAGGCGGATAGTGGAGAACGGCGTCTTTATCTTTGGTAAAGAGGACGCCGTCGACGGACGCATAGTTTTGATTTTTCGGGTCGACGTCGATTGATTTAAGCGCGGGGCATTCTGCGAACGGCGGGTAAGTAGGAAAAATCGCTTCCGGGTCGTAGTCGAATCCGTCGATGAAACCCACGCTCGCCGGAATTTTTACTTCGCGCAGTCGGACGCATTGTCGAAACGCTCCTGCGCCGACGTATTCGACGCCTTGCGGAATATCCGCCGAGACGAGGGAATCGCACCCGATAAACGCGTTTTCTCCAATGCTTTCGAGACTCGAAGGCATGCGAACTTCGACGAGCGAGTCGCATTGACTGAAAACGAAATCCTGAATGGAGTCGAGCGTTGTAGGTAGTTCGACGCTTTTCAGCTTGACGCAGTTTTCGAACGCGGCGTCGCCGATTATTTCACAACTTTCCGGCACGACGACGTTCGTTAGCGATTCGCAGCCGGCAAACGCGTACGGCTCGATCGCGAGCAGACCGGTCGGCAAGACGATTTGCGCGAGCGAGTTACAGTTTTCAAAAGCGTGCGCTTGAATGCGTTCGACGCCTTGGGGCACGACGATACGTCGCGCTCCGGCCCACGACGTCGATCTTGAGTTCCCTCCGCCGTTGAGAAGAGCCTCGAGCGACTCTTCGGTAAACCCTCCGACGGCGACAACTTTTTTTCCTTGGAGAGATTCCGGCGGCGCTTCGTTCGGGTCTTCGCTACGCCAGACGACGGCGGTCATATCGTCAAACTCGCTCGGAATAACGAGTTCTTGCGGCGCGACGCCGCGCGTAACGGCGGCGTTGAAGACAACGAGTCCGTCTTCGACTTCTCCGACGGTAAATTTAACGTTCGGACTGGCGCCGTCGGACGCGCGCGATAAAGCGCACGCGACGCAAAGAATCGCCAATCGTAAAATTCGACGTGAACGAAGCGACATGACGCGCGTTCTCCTTGACGTTATCGTTAAAGCAAGCTATTTATTGGGGATATTTTGCGCGGCGGCCGAGCTTCTTGCTCGAGGAAAATCCGGCGCGCCGTTGCGCGTTAAATCGCCGCGAATCTGACTGTAGTACGTCTGTTGGGAGTTCATATTCGACGACGCCGAACCGCTTAATTGGCTCTTAGTAACGGAGTCGCTATTCCAAGAGCCCGTATAAAGCGATTGTTCGGAGGAGAATTTATTATTCCATCGATCAAAGTACGTTCCCGTTCGAATATCGCTATTCTTCTTCGCTTTGATTTCGCCTTGCTGTTGTCCGTGCTTCCATACCATCGGCGCGACGTCGGTCGGCGGCTTTTGTTCGCGTTGTTTCCAAGCGTCGTAACGCGTCTGGTTCGTTACGCGGATCGAAGTGATTCCGGCGGAACCGACGTGCAGGATCAGGCACATAAAGAGAACCCAGATCGGGAGCAACATAATAAACTCGAAGGGCGCGAGTCCGCGTCGGGCGCGCGCGGCTTTTCGATAAACATATGCGCGTTTCATAACGTTCTCACTCGATTTCTTGTATTGTAACATAACGATTCTCGACGCGCGATTTCTATTGCGAGACGACCGAGACGTTTTCCGCCGCGCTTTTCGCCGCAGCGCGAAGCGCGGAATCCGCGTCCGGATTATTCGCGAGACGTTGCAACCGCGATCTCGTTACCGGACACATGCTCGCCTGCCATGTGAACTCGACTTGCGTTCGTTTCGAACCGGGTATCGATTTCTTCTTCATGAACTCTTCATAACTCAATCCGTCACCGCCGCCGGTAGGCTGCGAGTCCCATTCAATCGAGTCGAAGATCGGCGGACCGCCGGGGTTCTTATTCTTCCATCCGAGCGTGTCCCAAGCTGTGAACGGTTGAAATTTGACGTCCGCGTCGCTTTTCGTTTGCAATCGATTTGACCCGTCTTGTTCGTTTCGACCGTTCGACGGATAAATATACGCCTGACCGATCGCGGCGGTTCCTTTTGTCGCGCCGATACGCACAAAGAGTTTGGAGTTCCCAATCGGTTCGCGTCTCTTTTGTACGGCGGCGCTTACGGTAAAGAGGTTGTCGATCGTGTCGTTTCGCAGGTTGGGGTCAACCCACATCGGCTCGTTGCCTTTGTTTTTCGGGTTTGTTCCCGGTATAACGTACATCGACGCAGGTTCGCTTGCGACGTAGTTGCCGCCTTTTCCTGCGTAAGGTCGTTGGACGCCGGAGCGGCAGTAGAAGGATTCGCTGAGAGCGTAACGATAAGTCCACGCGACGAAATACGTAGTGAAATTCGATTCTCGAAGCTTTTTTCGGTAGTTTTGACGAATACGCGCGCGCATTTCGTCGAGCGCGGGATAGGACGCGCGAACCCATTGCGAAACCTCTTCGTCTTTGTAATTGAACGCGTCCGTCGGGTAGCTCCACACGCTCGGATTATTGCGAAATCCGTATCGCTCGTTTTTCCAGGAACTCTTGATATCGTCGCCTCTAATTAGCATCTTCGTTAGGTAATACATTGCGCGCGCCCCCATGGGGAACGTATACCAACTACACATCAATTGGATTGCTTCCGGTATGTTTGCAACGAAAAGCGCGAGAAAGGTAGCGTCGTAGACGTCTTTGGTAACGTCGATATAGCTGGAGTTGTCGTCGCCCTCCCAGGGTATGGCTGGTAGTTTGTCGAATGGAGCCGCCGACCTGCTCGAATTCTTCCATTTTCGATTTTTCGCATTGTTTATATGTCGATTGACCGTTGATTTCACGACCGGCGCCGTTTCAGCGAGGATTGGCAACGTTGGAATCGGTCCGGCGCTCGCGTTGACGACGTTGACGTTTTGGCTTTTGCCCCCGGACGAAACGAAGTTATTGGAAACTCCGTCGAGAGGCGTAACGACGCAATAGTCCACGCCGTATTCTTTCAGAAGTTTATTCGTGGCGTCGGCGATGAGTTTGGCGATGGAGCGTTCTGCGACCTTAGCCTTGTCGGCGCCGGCGACCGTCGTGAGTTCTTGACTGATCTTTTCTATTCCTTTACGGAGATCGTCCTTAATCTTAACGACTCCTACGGTTGCGCTTAAAAGTTGATCTTGAAGATCCATGAGATCTTTATATTCCTCATGGAGAATATTATGTCCGCTAAAGGTACGAACCAACGAAGCGAGCGCTTTTCCTCCTTTGATGAGATCGTTAATTTTGTCGACCAATTCTTGCGCTTTTGCAAGCATTGTGGAAGCGGAACGCAAAGCGCTTTCGACGCTACCGAAAAACTCTTTTACTTTATCAACTCCTTCTTTGACGTCTGTCAGCCATCCGTCAATTCGTTTGGCGACGCGTTCGATTTCTTTGGCGACTCTGTCTTCGACGTCGTTGATTTGCGCTCGTATTCTGTCGTATTCCCGTTTGAGTTTGTTTTGAATACGTTCCGCTTCGCTTTTAATCGTTTCGACCGATTCGTTGATGAAATCGATTTTCTGCGCCGCTTTTGAAATAACGTCTTCCGTCATTTCTCGTGTTTTAAGTGTGACTTTAAGGTTTCCGATTTCGACTTCCAGATCGGGAAGCAATTCGTTTATTGTGTCGTCCAGTTCTTTTTTTATTTCGTCGACGTTTTGTCGAAATTCTTTATAAATCTCCGATTCTTTAAATTGATCCGTTAGATATCGTTCAAGCTCGTCGTCAAGGTTTCGGATTTCGTTAGCGGTGTTGCGAAGGTACGCTTGAATACTGTTATTGCCCCACAAATAGCTTGTAACCTGATCGATCGTATTATTGACGTTTCTTACGCTGTCCGCGATCTGGTTGATGAAATCTTGACCGCTTTGAAGCTTGTCGCTGATTTGCTGGAGAAGGTCGCTGAGTTGTGAAGTCGTGTCGCCAATGGCAAGTTCAGTCGCTTCTTGAAAATTCGCGGTGGTGTGAATAATCTTCGTACCTTGTCTCAGAATCGACCCTCCTCTTGGGAGCGAGAGAGACGCATTGTACGCTTCGTTCGCGCGCGCTTTCGTATTGAGTAAGATAGCCTCGCCGTATTTTAAGCGCATTCTCGCGTCATAAAAAGCGCCGCCGCCTACCTGTTGCGCGTCTGAGTTTACCGCCGTCTTGGTTATCGATTTAATGGATTTTCTTTCTTTTGAACGCTTTTTTATATCCGGCGCGTCTCCATTGAGCTTTTTCAGAAGCGAATCGATCTCCATTTCTTCTTTTGATCGGACGAAAGTTGGCTCAGGACCGGCCATTGCTTCGGCGACGACGGTGAAAGCGGTTTTTTCGCCGATTTGATGATTCAGCGACACGACGGCGTTCATTCCGCGCGCGAACCACGTTGCGGACGTGTAAGCCGCCGCGTCCGCCGCGTTTTGCATACGTTCGCGTTCGAGCGCCTCCGAACAGACGTTGATGGAAAAAACCGAGAGCGCCGTGAGTCCGACGCACGAAATGAGTCCGGAGAACATCATACCGCCGACGTCGCGTTTCAGATTTGCGAGCTTCGCGGCGAACGCGCGCATCTTCGCGCCGATTTCTTGATACGTCATGAGGGATCTTTCGTTTCTTTCGCGTGGGTGAACGTGGTTTGGATACGGGGCGACCTGAGGCGACTAGTTATTCTTCGGCGGAGGCGCGCCGAGGAAGCCTGTATTATTACGGGGCGCGTCGACCGGAAGCGTCGCCGTCGCCTGCATGGTGTAAACGACGGCGCCGTTTTTTGATTTACCGCCGAGGAGTCGACCGACTAACGGGAAGTGGAAAGGCGCGTCGTACGTTACGGTCGCCGTGACCGCCATATCGCAAGGTCGCCCGCCTGTTCCGCCGATAGGCGCCGTTTTAAACGCGACGGACGCGCGCTTTTCAGCGCTCGCCCAACGCGCGAGAAGGTAGGAGTCCTTAACCGTTTGAGTCGCGCCTTGACTTGCGAGGTAGCTCTTATACGCTTTGACGTAGGCGTTCGCGGCGTTTGCGTCTGACGGGGTCTTATAGACGTCCAAACCGCTCGCGAAGGGCATGAGCGCTTCGACGAGCGCCTTCTGCGCGGCGTCGCGTCCGTCCTTTGTGAGCGGGTCGGAGCCGCTTCTGTCAGACGGCCGATCGACCGCGCACCGCACCGCGCAAGCCCGCGCCGCCGCAAAGGACGCCCGCTCCACCCCGAGTCGCGCCGTAACTAGGAAACAAAGCTCCATGGTGGCGCACATTAAGAGTACGTATAGCGGAAGAAGCATAATCACAGAAAGCGCGTACGCAATGCCCTCTTCGTCGCGCGGTAGTTTTTTTATCGCCTCTTTGGCGTGTTTGCTCCCACGACTTCCGGCGACGATCGCTGAAGCTACAAAAAGGAACGTGCAGAGCGTAAAGACGAAGAACGTCGAACCGCCCCACGCGATCATATTGCCGTCTGGAAAAAATGACATAACGCGACCTGTGTTAAAAGGGTAGCCAACCTAAAGCGTCGGACGTATATCGAAAAAGCGCCGACAATCCCTTGAGGAGTAATTCGTAAAAGCCAAACGTGATGACGACGGCTACCGCCATCGCCATGATATAGTCCATCGAAATGAGACCGCGTCGCTTTATCAAGCGTCTGCGCCTTTTGTGCATAACGTTGCCTCTTCAGTTTGTTACCATGGTAAATCGGAATATTGAAAAGCGCTTCCAAGTCCTGAAAGCACAAAGAGCGCGCCGAAAAAAAAACAGGGCGCCATCGGTACGAGAACCTTTTCCGCCGGTTCCGCGTTCCGACTCTTCTCGATTTTGCCGACAATGAAGCGCGTCAGACCGTAAACGAAGGACGCGAAGAAACTCGCGCAAAGCGCGATCAGCCCGTTTTCTAATCCGAGCGCGAGCCCAAGACAACATGACAGCTTAACGTCTCCTGCGCCGCCAGAACCGGCAAGGTACGGAACCAGGAAGATTCCGCCGCAAACGGCGCCGCCAAGGATTGACGGCAAGAGTCCGACGTTTGCGACTCGAGTCGCGAATTCCGGATAGAATCGAGCGACGGTCGCCAAACCAAGGATGGCGATCGCGGCGCCGTACGTTGTTCGGTTCAATATTTTGCGACTTACGAGATCCGTAACGGTGGCGTGCGCGCACGTCCAAACGAGAACAAGGGACGTCGCCGTCATGAAAAGTTCGCCGTCGATAGTTTGACGGCAAGCCAAAGGCAACGCAATTCCATATACGACGCACTCGATAACCGTTGCCGTTGCGACGGGACGTCGCGCCGCGCAACGTAACGCCGCGTTGAATTTCCCTTTAGTCTTGGGCATTGACTCTTATCCTCATTCTGATCCGGTCGTCTTGCGCGCGAAGAGAAGAAACTTATTCTTCTTCCTCTGCTTTTAACGAATCAATTTTAGCGTCTAAGTAACTAAAAAGTGCGTGAACTTTTTCTTTGTCTTTTTGGGACGTGTTGGAATTGGTAAGTTGTTCCTTAAATTCGACGCGCGCGGCGTCTTTGACTTTCGGATATAGAATGCGCGCTTCTTCTTCGTTTCCTTTTTCCGCCCAGAGCGCCATGTCAAATAATTTGACAAGTTCGGAGTTTTCTCCGGAAGTTTCCGTTAAAACTTTGCGCGCTTCGTCGTCATTTAATCCATCATTCAAATCTGAGAGTAGCGTCGACAAGATGAGAAGACCGGTCATGCCAAAACAAAAGATGATAACGAGGAGTTGTATGCGTTGTTTTGAACTTTCCGGCGACGGCTGTTGGGTTGAAGATTGCTCTTTCAACGACTTCGAATCTGCCTTCTGAGGGATCGTTGACGCGCCTTGCGTGAAGAGATCGTCAAAATCGTCGTTTGACTGCTCCGCGCGTCGCTTCGACGAAGTCGGTTGACGGCGCCGCCAAGATTCCGAGGTCGTTGCGTTCGTATTCGAATTCTCCTCGTTACTGGGTTCCTTCGGTTTTGAACGCGAACTCTTTTTGTAAACGAGTTCCAGAACGACGCGATCATAGATGATCAGACGACTTCCAAGCATCCATTGAATCTCGTCGCCAACGTTAATTGGTCGACCGTCAAATTCCAGCGCGTCGTCAACTTGCGGAATAATTTGAAACGTGGCATGACCGTCAATCCTACGGTATTCGATCTGAAAGAGGAGATCGTCTTTAACGCCCGGTATTTCGACGCGTAGATCGCAACGACTTCCGGCGCCAACGCGCGTAACTTCCGACTCGATTTTATAACCTGAATCGCGTGATACTTCTTTTCCCGCAGCGCTTGCGCGTCCTTCAATGACTTTGATTCGATAACTCATGCCGTTAGTTCCTTTGCCAATTTGACGACGGTCCGTCGTCATGACCGTCGAATTCAGACGTTGTAACGTCGGCGCGATTTAAATTCGCGCGTAAATCCCATTCGAACGCTAATGTGAGCGCTAAAACGGCGACGATTACGTAAAACGCCGTCGTAATAACTAAACTAAAAATTATGTCGTTAGGCGCGTTGATCCCTTGGAATCGAGCGATTAGCGCCAACGGATTCCATGGGGTCGCGGCAAACCATGCGAGCGATAGAAGCGCTCCGACCGCACACGTTCGTTTGGGAAGCGCCGTGCTTTTTCGAGCATGAACGCGTCTCATAATCCATAATCCGAGCGTAGTCGCGGCGACTCCTAACCCGACTCCGATTCGTTGCAACGCGTCGAACACGGTCGCAGACGTCGCGGTCGCAGTTGCCGTCGTAGCGATAAAGAGCGCGGTCGAACTCGCCTCGATTGCGAGATCTCGAGTCGGGATCCGTGCGCGACACGTCCGGCACTTTCCGCGAACGATGAACCAACCGACGACCGGTAAGATTTCCCACATCTTGAGCGTAGCGCCGCACGCGCCGCATTGCGAAGGACGCGTGAGCGAAACGCGCGCTAACGTTCGATATTCGACAACGCTGGCGAACCCGCCGCAACAAGCGCCGAGGAAAGTCGCCCACATTATAACGAAGACCACGAAAAACCATGTCATAGTGCGAGACTCCTAACTCTTGGCGCCAACGTCATGCTGGGGCACGCGTTTCCGATAGTAGGAGACGACGCCGATCAGCATGAGCGTCAGACTGACGAGGAGAAGCGTTAGACCGAGTAACAAGGGAATCGTATCGTTGTTGTGAACGACGACGATACGCACCCCGTTTCTGAAAAAAACAAACGCGGAAATTATAAGTCCCCAAATTTTTTCTTTAACTCGACGAGGCGTTTCATAACGTAGCTTTTTGCCGCCGCCACCGTCTTTTTTCTTCTTCGTCGACGTTTCTAGTGTCGACGTTTCTAATGAAGCCGATTCGCTTTGAGACGGAGAAGGACGTCGGTACGCAGTTTCCTCCGAACGAGCGGTCGTTGCGCGGGAGTTTGATTTTGAACGAGAACCAGAGGAGAAATTCGACGTCTCTTCGTGGCTTGAGTCTGAGGATGTGTCGGAGGCGTCGCGCCATTCGAAACGATTCGTTGGATCGTCCTCGCCGTTCAAATAGCCGCGAAGACGTTTGGCGCGCTCTCGCGCTTCACTTTCTTTTTTCGGGTTCTTTGTGGTTCCGCGTCCTTTTCGATAACATTCTGCGAGATATTCGCACGCTTCGGGATCGTCGTACTTATCCGCTTCTTTGAGCCAATAGACGCCTTCCTCATAGCGTTTGGAGGTTCCGTAGCCGACGAGGTATATTTTAGCGAGCGGTAGAAACGACTCGACGTCGCCTCGGACGGCGCTTTCGTACGTTTCGACATATTTTCGTTCTTCTTTTGTCTCAGGTTCGTACGGTAAGGGAAGAGCCTTGAGAAAGGAGACGCACCCTTGCGCCGGGGTAGTCGTCGATTTATCTAGCGAGACGTTTTCGAAGTAATTGCGAATCTCGTCGACTAACGCTTCGGAAGCGCCGTCGCCGGAGACGAGTATTTCGAAATGATTTCGGCTAAGTTTTC
This sequence comes from uncultured Planctomycetota bacterium, assembly GCA_900317365.1. GTDB lineage: Bacteria > Planctomycetota > Planctomycetia > Pirellulales > Thermoguttaceae > RUG369. Next base: position 7,232 of record ONGM01000001.1, on the reverse strand, counting down.
CATTTTTCGTCACGCTTGCGACGACGTCTTTGATACCGGCGGCAATTTTCGCGTTGTTTTTTGCGAGCGCCGTAGCCAGCGTTGAATTGGGAAATTTGAGTTTTAGCGAGCCGACTTTTAGTATTTCGGTCTCTTTGGCTCTTTCGGGGGTCGGATCGGCGAGATATTCGCGCAATTTGCAATCGATTTCAACGAGCAACGCAGGAAGTCGCGTTCGCCATTCGTCCGCTTTTTCGGAACCGGATTTCTTTTTCGCCGAACTAACAACGCGTTCCGCCGCTTTACTGACGATTTGATATAGTCCCAATTTTTCCCATTCAAATCGAACGTGCTCAGAGGAGTCCTCAAGTCCGTCGCGGCGCGGTTTGAAGACGTAAATTTCCGTAGCGTCATATCCGACGCGACAGAGAAGAACTCTTCTGGATTTTGGGCGATTTTCGATCGCCCAATCGTAAGCGGCGCAAATTCCGCGATCGCGATGCATAACGACGTTGAATCCGGCTCCTGTTGCGGCGCAACGGATTCTATCATAGAGTTCTCCGCGTTTCGGCAACGTAACGACGCAGTCGCTTATGTTTTTCCCAATGAGTTTTTTACATTCGTCTTTGAGCGTCGATAAGAGTTCGACGAGTAGGTTTTCGGCGTCGTAAGGGACGTCGTCGCTTGTGGAAATTGGTTCGTCGCTAAGCCATTGATCTCTTGTGAGATTTAGCGTTCTTTCCGGTTCGGTCAACGCAAGTTCCCGAATTGATTCGCAGTCGAGTCGCGGAGTAGCGCGTCGACTGATCGCGTTTGTTTCGAAAACGTTGTAGAAGCGCGCAGTCTGAACCGTGTTCGCTCCTGTAGTGTCGCGCTTGGAAAACGCGACCTGGGTAACGAACGCTTCGAAATCGAGAGCAATCCAAGTTTTCAGTGGTTCGGGCATTTTATCGTTGTCTCGTTTGATTACGGTTCACTGCGGGATTGCAGAAGAGTAAGCATTGGATAGGACACGTTGGATACCATGTGAGTTTCTCTGCCATGTCCGCGAATTTCTTTCGCGCGGACTCATCAAACGTATTGTCCGTCGAGAGCGTCATAAGCGACATTGAGAACTCGCGTGGAAATGTGATCAGATTATCGTCGAAATATCTAAATCTCTGGGCGATTTCTTCCCAAGAGATTTCATACGCGTAACGGTCTGGTTGAATTGATTCTGAATTGGAGTACGACTTGTTCGCGTCGGGAAACATGATATCGTTGAGTTTCTGGACGGCTTCCGAATACCTGTATACGTCGGACGTCTTGGACATATCCGTTTGTTCATGCGCGCCGACGGCAATTTTCAAAAGCGCTCGCGCTTTTCGTCTTGCGAGATCGCGATATTTTTTTTCGTCGATCGTTGTTGTTTTCGCGAGACATTCGTCAGCCTTTGCGTAGTCCTTTTTAGCAACGAAAAATTCCGCTACGGCGACATAGTAACGATTAACGTCTTGGTAATTTGCCTCGACGTCCTGCAATTCCTCCAATAGCGTTGGAGTTCCCGAATGCGCTAGGTAATAACGTAGTTCCGCCGCTAGCTTCACGAAGCGTTCGTCTTGGTCCTGTGTCTCGTATTTCTTAAGGTTGTCTTCCCACGCTATTTCGACAAGTTGTTTGCGATAGTCGACGTACGCGGACGACGGAAACTCTTTTTCGTCGCTTGTTGGAGAGGTTGGGAACTTGTCCTTTCCATTATCAAAGAAACGCGTTTGGTCTTTGACCGCGTCAATGAGCTCCGCCGCGCCGAGCGCAACGACGCCTTCATAATAACGGCATTTGTTGACAAATGCCTTCCGATCAGCTTCTGAACCGTAGAACAACGCTTTGTTATTTAACTCTTCAAGGCTCCTTTGCGCCGCATAGAATCCTTTGACGCGGTGGTTGCCGACAGCGCTCGATCCGGTGTGTTCCGAGTCGTTAGAGATGAGCTCCGAGAAGTAATTATTGACAATCTTTTTCATGTTTTCGCCGACGTCGGATTCGCGCTCTTCCATTTTGCGAACTAACGGCATATCAGCGGGTAGACTCGGCGTTTTGAGAAGAAAATCGCGCGTCTTTCTTTGCGCGTCGACGACCGCTCGCCATAACGCCGGACGAGGATCGATTTGTTCTTCGTTCTCAAAGCGTTCTTTAAGGAACTGGTCAAGTTTGTCCCAGGGATTGAGAAGCTTACCGCCGTATTCTCCCCTTTCAACGGTAAGACGCTCGTCGTTGAAGAGTTCGAAGACGACTCTGTCGAGTGAATCCAACGTTTTACTTTTTGCTAAGTTGAGCAATTCAATTCGCATATCCCTGAAAGACACGTTATAAGAATCACCTATCGCTTTTAGGACTTCGTCGCGACCGCTCTCGTCGTACTTTCGCCACAATTCGACGTCGAATCCCATAATAAGATCAAAAATAGCCTCGCGTTGCAACTTCTCAGCCTGATCTTGTTCGCTTTCAAGAGGCGTGTCGTTGAAGATTTCCTTATGTTCGATATTATTGATTTCAATATTGGATTTTGCTTGGAATTGTAGCTTATCGGGAATCCAAGCGACGATTTCGTATTTTCTGTTTGAAAGCACGTCGATAGAAGCTTTGACTCTACCGTCTTTATCGAGTCCGCGCTCTTCTTTTTTTCCATTGACGTAAAACGTTGCGGAATCGCCGTCTTTTCCTCCGTAAATGACCGGCCAGAATTGGGTTGTGCCGTTAAGACTGTCCGCGTTTTCGAACGCTTGACCGTCGACTGTTGTAAGAGGCTCTCCCTTGACGTCGTTTTCGTCTGCAAACCGTCTGACGACTAGGGATCTTGGGGTTGACGTTGAGGAACTCTTTTTATCTTCGTCTATGCGGCTATATTCGAATTGCGCGATCCATGTTTGTGAGATTCCATGGCTCACGAACTCGTATGTTTTTTTCTTTCCGTTGGACGCTTGCCATCCTAACTCTCCGTGCGCAAGCGGCGTTTTCACCTCGATCGACTCGCCGTTTTCTCCTTTTTTCTTTTCAACGATATATATTTCGTTATTTAAATCGGTGGGATTGGGAATCCACATATGAGACGACGTCATTCCCCAAAAGACATTCTTTTTTGACTTCAACGCGTCAAGATTTGCAATCATCGAAATGAACGCGCAAATCAGAATAGAGATTACAGGCCAGAGAACATACGGACGGAACGCGAGCGTTTTGAGGAAATTTCGTACGTTCAGGAGTGAAAGCGTACTGTCTTTATTACTCTCGTCGACGAAATCGTCGTTCGCGTCGTCGAAAACGGCGATTTTCTCCATCGACTCGTCTTCGTCTTCCGATTGTTCCGTCTCGGACGTCTCCGTAGAGTTTGCGAGTCCGAGTTCAAGTTCCTCGATTATTTCCGTCGGATCATAGATACGAGACGCGAGACTTTTTACGAGCATACCGTCTAGCGCGTTTTTGAGATCCGATGCAAGGTTAGGAACGTATTCGTCGAGATTTTGCAGATAATCCCTTGTCGAACCGTGGAATTGGGACCATCGCATTCGTTCGTTTGTTCCGTATGCGAGAAAGAACTTGTCGAATTCATTTCCGGCAAGCGCTTCGAGCGTGACGAATCCGAGAGAGTACACGTCGACTCTTGAGGTAATCGGACCAATATCCGAGTTGAGCATTTCCGGCGCGTAGTATTTGAGTCGACCGGTGAGAAGCGTCGTTCCGTTTAAAGTCGGACCAAGGGAGTAAAGAAGTTTGGCGTCGATAATAGAGGCTTTCGGACTAGAAAAGAGAATATTCTCAGGACAAATATCGCCGTGGACGAATTCGGGATTCGTGTCTTGAAAGTATTTAATGAGTCCGAGCATCCGAATTAAGAATCGTCGAGCGTCGTTTTGAGAAATCGGCGCTTTTTCGATTCTCTCGCGCAGAGTCGTTTCGCGACGTTCGGAAACAATGAAGTTTTCATTCCAATCGACGTCGGCGATAGAAACGAACTGATCGTGTCGCAATCGACGCGCATAGCGAACGAGATCGCGGACGCCGTCGGTTTCTGCGTAACGCTTATCAAGTTGTAAAACTTCGACGCTAACTTCGCTGTCGCGGTCGTACCCACGCCAGCGAGTTCCCCACATCGTTCGACCAAACTCCGCTACGCAATCATATCGATCCGGCATTCGTTTCTCCAATTGCCCAATATCGTGTTGATTATTGTTTTATTGCGATCATCCTATCGTTCAGCGGAACGCAAAGTCGTCCTTGATTCGGACGTTCCCGCGCTTCTTTTAAGAGGAAAGACTCAGCTTGCGGCTGATTCAAACCACATGAGAACAAAAGGCGCCAAGATCTGGATCATGCACGCGATCATGACGATAACGCCAGGAAATAGAATCTGCGCTTGCGCTTTACCCGCCGCTTGTTCAATCCACTGTTGGCGTTTCAGTCGCATTTGATTCGACAACGTTGCGAGCGCGTCCGCGATCGGGACGCCGAACGCCGCGCCGCGGTTGAGTGTGAAAACGAGTTCGGAGAAATCCCAGTCTTGCATTCGTTCGTTCAAAGAATCCATTACTTCGCGTTCTGATTTCCCTAGATTAAACTCTTCCAAGACGCGTTTAAAGACTCTTCCGATCGGCGCGTCGCGATTTTCTTCGACGGTGATTTCTAGACTTTCTTTAAACGACGCTCCGGCTCCGCGCGTTAGAGACATGAGATCGACGACGAACGGCAGTCGAAGTTTTATTCTCCTTTTGAGATCGTTCGCTTCCTTTTTGTACGATTTGATCGTCAAATAGTAAACGATCGCGCCGAAGACGAAGCCGAGAAGGATTGCCGGAATCGCCGAACGAATCAGCAGTAAGAACCAGAGAGCGACTCCGAATCCGACGAGAATCGCTTCGAGCAATTTTGTTGCGCAGAAGAGCGGAGCCGTCCACGGCGGAGAATCTTCTTTGAGTTCGAGACAATACGTGAAATCACGCAACTTCGCCGATGGAACGTACTGCTTGGCAAGTTGACGCACAAGCGGTTCCGCATTGCGAAAGACCGCGCTTGAAGCTCTCATACGCTCGACCGCTTGTTGCTCGAAGTCGCTTTCGAGACGCTTTCTCGCGAGCGCCTTACTGTCGAAGTAAACGGCGAGCGCGACGTCCGCGATAATGAACGCCGTAGCTCCTGCGAAGAACGAACTTGTTAACGAAATATATGTTCCTAGCATATTGTGGACTCCACGTTAGATTTCGATGTTCACGATCTTTTGACCGACAACGAATCCGACGTACGATAGGATCGTGACGACAAGAATAATCAGTTGTCCACCGGTTGTGGCAAAAAGTAATTTTGTTCCGAGCGGATTCGTCACGAATGAAATTAAGGTAAAGATCGCGGGCGTCGAACATAAAGCGTTGATCACGAATCTTCCGGTCGCGGTTTCCGATTCGACTTTGCGTTCGAGCCGCCGATTTTCCATGAGACTCGATTTAATATCTTCTAAGGTCGGTAGCAGTCGGTCGCCGCCGCTTTCTTGGTTGACGATAAGAGTCGCAGCAAACGCGATAAACTCTTGTATACGCAATCGTTCTTTAGCGTTATTGAGCGCGTCCTTGAGACTTGAGCCGAGTCGAATAGCGCCGGCGACGTTTGTAAGCTCGTTTCCGAGGGGCGCGGGGACTTCATTCGCGGCGTATTCGATAGCCGCTTCGAGCGTCATGCTTGCGCGCACGGAACTTACGATCATGGAGACGGCGTCGACCATTTGGTCTTTAAGCAAACGTTTCCTACTTTTGATAAGTTGCGCTACAACTTGACGCGGAATAACGACGAGGAGTAGCAGAATCGCGGCGGCTAAAAAGGGCGATTTGAGCGTCAAACCGATGAACACCACGTCGGTGAGAATCGCGATTCCGACCATATTGAGGTAAAAGTTCCTCTTCGACAGATCGAGTGAAATCGCGTCGCATTCCTTAATGAGGTCTTGCATGTAAGCGGTAGTCAGAGCGATCCAAAGGTCGTAACCAATCGTGGCGAGAAGTCCGACGGCGACCGCCGCGCATAACGACGAAATGAGCGACACGAGCGTCTCCTACGAGTAATTCTAGCGGCGTCGACCGACGCCGAGTTTTATGCGGCGTAACGCGCCGCGTTATTTTGGAACGAAGACTCCTAACGTTTCCTTGACCTGGTCTCCAAGTCCGCGCGAGAAGGGATCTGACGCAAAGGTCGGAATGTGACCGGCGCGTTGCAAGGAACCTAGGATCTTGCCGTTAGCGTCCGTTGACTCCGCAACGAACTTGTAGACGTCCTTAAGCACGTACTGATTGTTCGAATCGAGTCCGAGACATTCGGCGACGTTGAGGACTTTACGCTGACCGGAAGCGAGACGCGCCGTTTGCACAACGAGGTGTACAGCGGAGGCGACTTGCGTTCGCGCCACGTGGAGGGGCAATTCGACGTCGCTCATAAGACAGAGCGTTTCGAGACGAATCGCGGCGTCGCGCGGCGTGTTCGCGTGAACGGTGGTGAGGGAGCCTTCGTGTCCGGAGAGCATCGATTGAATGAGGTCGAGCGCTTCGCCGCGTCGGATTTCGCCGACGACGATACGATCCGGTCGCATACGGAGCGTGTCGACGAAGAGGTCGCGAATCGTAACGCCGGGTCGCTTTTCCGAAAGTTTCGGTTGCGCTTCCAGGTAGACGGTGTGCGGCTGATTGAGTTGCAATTCGGAGGAATCTTCGATAACGATAATGCGTTCGGAGTCGGGAATCGCGGTCGATACGGCATTTAGTAGACTCGTTTTTCCGGAGCCGGTACCGCCGGAAATTACCGTGTTTTTATGAAGTTGCACGGCGATTTGGAGAAATTCTTTAACTTCCGAGGTTATGCTTTCGTACTTCACGAGCGAGTCGAGACTAAAAGACGACTTTTTGAATTTTCGGATTGAGATACAGAACCCGCATCGCGCGGCGGGAGGCGCGAGGATATGGACGCGGGAACCGTCAGGGAGTCTCGCGTCGACGCTGTGTTGAGCCCCGCCGACGACGCGACCGGAATACTCGGCAATATTATGAGCGGCGGCTTCGAGCGCTTCGGGACTCGAAAACCGACATTCCGAGAGATGTAGCTTTCCGCCGCGTTCGTAATAGACCGTGTCGTATCCGTTGACGAGGATATCCGCGACTTCGGGATCGTCGAGAAGCGGTTGAATCGGCGCGAGAAAGTGGCGCGTCGACTGTTCGTAAATCTCTTTAAGGTCCATCGTG
>ONGM01000260.1 GCA_900317365.1 uncultured Planctomycetota bacterium | reverse complement strand
GGGCGCGCTTCGCGCGATAAAATTTTCAAGGCTCGCTTCGCTTCGCCTTGTTTGCAACCCGGTAAGCGACCAACGGGAGCGACGATTCACTAACCGCGCGGTAGCGCGAACCGGGATGAAACGTCCGAACGTTTCCGCGAACCGGGATGAAACGTCCGAACGTTTCCGCGAATCGGGATGAAACGTCTGAACGTTTCCGATTGCGGCGTTCAGCAAGAAAACCAAAAGGCGACTTCCCGGCGTCGGGGAAGTCGCCTTTTGTAATGAATCAACTAGCGAGTAGGCGAGTCTTATCGAGCGAAGTGGGCGAACGCCTTGTTCGCTTCGGCCATACGGTGGACGTTTTCGCGTTTCGTATAGGCGACGCCTTGCTTATTATAAGCGTCGAAGAGTTCGGCCGCGAGTTTTTGGGCGGTCGGTTGACCTTTCTTATCGCGAACGGCGCCGAGGATCCAGCGAATGCAGAGGGACTGAGCGCGAGCGGCGCGAACGGGGGTCGGAACCTGATAGGAGGCGCCGCCGACGCGCTTCGAACGAACTTCGACCAACGGCTTGACGTTTTCGAGCGCGACGGTGAAGACTTCGATCGGATCGACGTCTTCAATCTTCTTGCGAAGGATTTCAAGAGCGTCGTAGAAGATCTTACGCGCGGCGTTCTTTTTGCCGTCCCACATCAGGCAGTTGATGAATTTGCTCGCGAGAATGGAGTTGTAGACGGGATCGCCCTTCAGTTGCTTTTTACTAGCGGTAATTCGACCCATGGTATCTTTGCTTTCTATGTTCCGAGTCGGTGAAGTCGGCTTCGAACCTGGTCGCAACGAGAGTTTGAGAGAGTTCGCCGTAAAAAGCGCCGAATTGCGACGGCGTCGGCGTTACTCCGCCTCCTTGAGATCAACTCTTGGCGACGTTGCTGACGAAAACGAACGGTTTCGAATTCGCCGGACTTCACGCGAAATTTAATTGGCTTGCTTCGTAAAAGTATGAACGCCGATTACAGACGTTCTTTGAACGCGTCGCATCAAAGCGAGGACGCGATCGGACGAGACGGAAACGTGAAATTAACGTTTCTTGGCGGGACCGGCGTTCTTTTTCGCGCCGTAACGGCTGCGCGCTTGCTTGCGGCCTTCAACGCCGGTGGCGTCTTGCGTGCCGCGGATGACTTGATAACGAACGCCCGGAAGGTCGCGAACACGACCGCCGCGAATGAGGACGATCGAGTGCTCTTGCAGTTTGTGACCTTCGCCGGGAATGTAGACGGTAACTTCTTTGCTGTTCGAGAGGCGAACGCGCGTGATACGACGGAGCGCGGAATTCGGCTTCTTAGGAGCCATGGTGCGGACGGACAAGCAGACGCCGCGTTTTTGGGAGCAACCTTCAAGAACCGGGGTCTTGGTAGAGCTGTGTTGTTGCTTACGGTTTTTACGAACCAATTGATTGATTGTCGGCATTGAAACTCTCTCGTTAGTTTTTGACTATTCTCTCTCTGCTTCGCTAGATCGACGATCTCTACAAAGCGCGTTCGTCGCGCGATCCTCTCGTAAAAAGCGCGGCGCGCCTTGATGAGCTTTGCACGGCGTCGTCGTTCGACTACCGAACGACGATCAAAACCTTAGTTTAATCGTCGTATTTTACTTGACTTTCGCCGCCCGTCAAGAGATCGCACAAAAATTTTTTCTCTGAAACTTATCGTTATATTCCGCGCCAACGACACGTTGTCGACGTCGAACGAACCGGCGCGATTCCTTCGAGCCTCGACTAGTTAAGACCCTTGAACTCTTTGACAATATCGAACAGAACGCGGATCTTCTCCGGCGGGCAGTTCGCCGCGACCGTGCCGATGAAACCGCCTGTAAGCACGCCGAGACAATCTTGCGTCTCGCGAATCATCGCTCTCGAGCCTTCGTCGTCGTTGGGATCGTATAATTCGTCGATTCGGACGGCGAAGGAAACGCGGCCGCGATGGTAACGACCGAGGGACGCCACGTCGAGCGAACTCGGCGACTCGATCTTAATGACGTCGACCCCGATTTGCGTTAGGTCGTTAATGAACTCGACGCAGTCGTCGGACGGCGAAAACCAGATCTGAAGTCCGACGTCTTTCGCGCGCTTAATGACCTTGGCGTATCCTTCGCGCAGTAGAATTCGCCAGAGTTGCAAGGAGAATCGCGACGTTTTGCGCGACCCCCAACCGTCGGTGAACTCGACTCCGTGGAATCCGGCGCGCGCCAGACCGTCGAACATATTGACTTCAAACTCGAAGATCAATTCCATGAGTTCCTGGAACCGCTCCGGATCGCGGAGAAAATCTTCCGAACTCCATCTTTTGCCGCGCAACGCGCGATAGACGGAGTAGCCGCTCAGACCGAAGCGAGCGAGTCGATAGCGATCGCCGCAGACTTGCGCCGCTTGTTTAACGCGCGCGAGTCGTCGCGGAAGATTGACGCTCGGCGCTTTGTACTCGTCGACTTCGCTCCATTTGTCGAGGAACGGCTCGTCCGGAACGATCCACGCGCCTTCCGGCGTTCGTTCGCGCTTGAAACCCCATTCGCTTGTATGAGGATCGTTCGGTTTAGAGAGCGAGAGGTCGAAAGTTAGCACGTCGCTTAATCCGATCTGACTTCCTTGGACGCAGAGCGGAACGCGTTCCGGGTTTTGCATTCGTATTGCGCGCTCGACGAGACTCTTTCTCGTTTGCATACGTTTCTCCAGTTATCCAATACAAGCGTTTTATCCAGCGCTATCGTTGCGAACCTGCGCGGACGCGACCGACGCAGGCTTATTTATCTTGACGTTGTGCGACGGTATTGTATTTTTTCAAGCGCGTAATTTCAAGCTCTATTTTGAGAAAACGGGAACTTTTTTCAAAATTTCCCATTTTTCTGCTCCAAGGAGCGCGCCCATTTTTCTCGCGTCGATTTGTTTTATCGTTAAAACCCGGCGCTTGTCGGAACAAAAAACGAGCGTATAATAAACTACGGTTGGCGCGCGGCGTCTCGATTTCGAGACTCGACTCCGCGCGCGGAGAGTCGGGAGATTCGAGAATGTTGCAGCGCGCGCTCGCGGCGATCGAGGATCGTTTGAGATTCAACGCGGTTCGTCGTTCGATTTGGGAGAGAACGCGCAGGTTGCGGAACGCTTGCGTCACGGAACTGCAAAAGGACGCGCGGCGCGCGCGCATTGCGCGTCAGCGATTCGTTAAGTTTTCATTGCGAATTTTTCTCGCGGCCGTCGTCGGGTGCGTTTCCGGCGTTTCGGGCGCGGCGTTTCTTTGGTCGATGCGCCGGGCGTGTTCTTTTTTTCTTGACAGCGAAATCCGGTTTGAGATCGTCGGGGGCTTTCGCGCGCTTTATTTACTCCCGTTAACCGGGCTTCTGATCGTTTTTTTGTACCGTCGTACGGGTCTTTCGATCGACGCGGGAACGGATCAGGTGGTGGAGTCGCTTTCTTCGACGACGCCGCCGTCGAAGCGTTTGGGACCGGTCGTCTTTTTGTCTTCCGTCTTAACGCAGGTATTCGGAGGCTCGGCGGGGCGCGAAGGCGCCGCGCTTCAGCTGGGCGGCAGCGTCGGGGCGCTTGTCGGGCGACTTTTGCGGCTTCGCGGGTCGGACGCGAAGGTCGCGATCATATGCGGGCTTGCAGGGTGTTTTGGCGCGGTTTTTGGGGCGCCGTTGACGGCGTGCGTGTTCGCGCTGGAGGTTGGATGCGTCGGGGTGGTGTATTACCCGGCGTTTTTACCGGCGTTGGCGTCGGCGACGATCGGGGCGTCGATCTCGGCGAGTTTTGGTTTCGAGCCGTTCCTTTTCGCGCTTCCTCGCGCGTCGCGGGAGCTTCTTGCGACGTCGTTAAAGGCGTCGGCGACGGGGTTCGTTTGCGGCTGGACGTGCGTTGCGTTTTGTTCGTCGATCCGGAGCGCGTCGTTGGCGTTGCGTAAGGCGTTTCCGAACGATTACCTTCGGATTTTTTTTGGGGGCGCGCTCGTCGTAGCGGCGACGGCGTTGGTCGGCGAGCCTCGATATAACGGTCTCGGACTGAATATCATTTCGGAATCGCTTTCCGGAGGCGGCGAAGGACGCGATTTTATTTTGAAGACGCTTTTTACGGCGCTCACGCTAGGGGCCGGTTTTAAAGGGGGCGAGATCGTGCCGTCGTTGGCGGTCGGGGCGGCGTTTGGCGCTCTTATCGGTCGAGTTCTCGGGCTTGACCCGTCGTTTGGCGCGGCGTTGGGCATGATTTCGTTATTCAGCGGGGCGACGAACTGTCCGTTGAGCGCGCTGACGTTGAGCGTGGAGTTTTTCGGCTCGGAGAACGCGCTGTACTTTGCGCTGGCGTGCGGGGCGTCGTACATGACCGCCGGGCGATTCGGGCTCTATCGAAGCCAGCGATCCCTTTACTCCAAGTGGACGGGAGACGTTTTCGACGATCGACTCGTCGAGACGTTGAAGGCGGATCTTCAGCGACTTCGTAGCGCCGACTCGGAAGAGTCGGAGAAGTGAGTTAAAAGCACAGTTTTTTAGTGATTGAAAAACTGTGAAAATTAAAAATTTTTTCTCGACGATCAGTGAAAAAATATCCCCAAAACGGAAATTTTTTTGGGAATTTTTGACCTTTTCCCTTAAATTTCGCCAAAAAGTCTTGACGACAGGAATTTTTCCCCTATAATTTCGTCAGATAGTGAATAATAATGACAGTGCGATTTTTAATTCTACTCCGCCGCGTCTCGAAAGGGATAGCGGCGCGCTTCGCGAAACAGTCTTTTCAACCGCCCTTCGCGAGCGCCGACGAGGAGAACTCAGATCGCTGAACGCGTCTTATTTTAGCGCGTTCGTAAAGCGCCGAGCGGCTCGTTGTGAGAACGAGCGCCGCGCGGCAGGCGTTAAGTCGACTATGGGCGTCCCTTGACGTCGTCAACGCAAAAGTCGCCGACGAGCGACAGTAAAAGGAGCTTCAGCATGTTTGAAGAACCGGAATACATGAATGAAACGGAGTCCAACGGCATGAACGAATCGGTCGGAAAAGCGAATTATTCCGACGGAAACGTTTCCTGGGAAGACGATCCTGAATACGCTGGATACAACAACGTCTTTCAGGCTATTAAAAGATACGGACACGACGAAAACTTCGTCCCGGAGATTACCGACGAGTTTTGCCCGACCGACGCTCCCGCCGGTTCCGCCGCTAAGGTTCAAGTCCTCGCTGAACGCGTTCGCAAGGGACTTCCCCTTTGGCACCCGGAAGATCGCGTTACGTACAACGGTTTGACCGGAGCCGGAAGTCGTTCGCACGACTAATTCATAAAATACTAGCGACTAATGACCAAAGACGCCGCGCTTCGCGCAGGCGTCTTTTTTAATGGAATAGGACTGATAAAATAAGAATTGGGTAACGAGGCGCCGGTTCGGACGTTCGCAGGTTTTGCATAGCGCTCGGCGGCGACTCAATGGAGATTGTTATGAAGTTTGTCGCCGTTTTCAAACGCGTGTTGTCGAAGTATCTTTTGATATGGCTTGTTCTCGCGTGTTTCCTGGGCTTTTTTTGGAATGACCTCATGGGCTTCGACAAAGTCAATCCCTTTGTTCTGACGGCGAACGGCACGGCGATTCTGATCTCCGTGACGATGCTCGCAGTCGGATCGCTGTTGCCTTACGAAGAGGTGAAAGAGGTCGCGAAGCGCTGGCCGAAAGTCCTCGGCGGAACCTGTATTCAGTATATCTCGATGCCGACCATCGCGTTCTGCGTCGCGAAAGCGTTTCATCTGGAAGGTCCCTATTTCATTGGCGTCATGATGGCGGGCTGCGTTCCGGGCGCGATGGCGTCGAACGTGCTCACAATGACGGCGCGGGGCAACGTGAGCTATTCCGTCGGACTCACGACGTCGGCGACGCTCCTTTCGCCGTTTGTCGTTCCGGCGACTCTCTACTTATTCTTCCACTCGGCCAAGATCCATATTGATTCTGCCGACGTCATGCGGAATCTTCTCATGACGGTCGTCGCGCCGGTTGCGATCGGGTTCGCGTGCGCTCGTTTCTGGCGATGGTGGCGCTTTTTGGCGGAGAATTTTGCGGAAATCGCGGCAAACTTTGCGATTATCTGGATCATCTCGGGCGTCGTCGCGAAGAACGCTGAAAAGCTTGTGTCAATGTCCGCGACGCTCATTATCGCCATGCTCATTCTGAATATTGGCGGGTATCTTTGCGGATACTTTGGCGGTATGCTTTTGCGAATTACGCCGACGATGAGACGCGCGCTCACGATCGAGATCGGTATGCAGAACGCCGGACTTGGGGTCGCGCTCTGCATGAAATATTTCGGCGAGATGGAAGAGGCGTCCCTCTTCTGCGCGGCGTACTCCTTCGAGTGTATGGCGACCGGCATCGTTCTGGCGCAAATCTTCCGATATATTTCGAGCCGAAAGGAACGACTCGAAGGCGCTCAAACCGATTCCGCCAAGCCGGTCGAGACCGCCGAATAATTGGCGAGGCGAGGTCAAGGCGAGGCGAAGGCTTTTTCGCGCCTTTCCCCGCGCTGTGAACGTTAAAAAGACGACGCGCGCCGAGCGAGGCTAAACTCGTTCGGCGCGCGCCTTGTTTCTTGATTGTTTGACCTTAATCTTTAGTCTTCATTCTTCGGGCTTTGCAAGGAGCGTTACGCGAGCCATCGAGCGACGTCCTTAGCCCAATAGGTCATAATGATCGTTGCTCCGGCGCGCTGAATCGACGTGAGCGTCTCCAAGACGACGCGCTTTTCGTCGATCCAGCCGTTGAGCGCCGCCGCTTTCGTCATACTGTATTCTCCGGAGACGTTGTACGCGGCGAGCGGAAGTCCGGGGAACTCGTCCTTCGCCATGCGAATAATATCGAGGTAGGGCAGGGCGGGCTTGACCATAATGATATCGGCGCCTTCCGCGACGTCCTGGGCGATTTCGCGCATCGCCTGACCCGGCGCGGAATCCGGCGCCATTTGGTACGAGCGCCGATCGCCGAATTGCGGCGCGCTTTCCGCCGCTTCTCGGAACGGACCGTAGAACGCGCTCGCGTATTTTGCGGAGTAGCTCATAATCGGGAGACGCTCGAATCCGTTTTCGTC
>ONGM01000020.1 GCA_900317365.1 uncultured Planctomycetota bacterium | reverse complement strand
CAGACGGCTTCCCCCCTTCGGGGGCGCGCTTCGCGCGATAAATTTTTCAAGGCGCGCTTCGCTTCGCCTTGTTTGCAACCCGGTAAGCGACCAACGGGAGCGATGATTCACCAACCGCGCGGGAGCGCGAACCGAGATCCAACGCCCGAGCGTTAGCGCGCGACAGGAGGGACGGAGCCGAATTTACCGTCAACGCAAGCGACCAACGGGAGCGGGGATTCACCAACCGCGCGGCAGCGCGAACCGGGATGAAACGCCCGAGCGTTTCCGACCAACGGGAGCGACGATTCACCAACCGCGCGGGGGAGCGAAACGGGATCCAACGTCCGAACGGTGGCGTTGGTTAGCGCAATTTCACAACGGCGCCGGTTCGGGCGGATTCGTAGACGGCGCAGATGACCTCGACGCTCTTGCGACCCTCGTAGCCGTCGATGAGAGGCTTGCGGCCTTCTTCAATCGCGGCGAGGACGTCCGCAAATTGCTTCGCGTGCGCCTGATGTCCGATCGCCGCCGGATCAGCCGCGCCGCCGCCGCCGGATTGACGATTCGCCATCTTCTCGCGAATCGCCGCGTCCTCGTCGCACGAGGTCTCGAAGTCCCACTTGATTATGTCCTCTTCCTCAATCACCGCCGAGCCGGCGACCCCGTGCGTCTCGATTCGCTTCAGGTAGCCGGGATACGCCGCCGTCGTCGCCTCTAACGTTCCTAACGCGCCGTTCGTAAAGCGTAACGCCGCCACCGCGACGTCCTCCACCTCAATATTCTTGTGCGCGACGAGTCCCGTCAACGCCGTAACCTCCGCGACGTCCCCCATCAGCCATAATAGCAAATCGACGCTGTGGATCGCCTGATTCATGAGCGCCCCGCCGCCGTCGAGCTTCCACGTGCCGCGCCAGACCCCGCTGTCGTAATACTGCTGCGTGCGGTACCACTTCACAATCGCGTCCCCAAGCGTCAACTTGCCGAACCGGCCCGCCTCGATCGCCTTCTTGAGTTGAAGACTCGAATCGTGGAAGCGACTCGGAAAGACCGTCGACAACGTAACGCCGGCGCTCTCGCACGCCGCAATAATCTCGTCGCACCGCTCCGGCGTGATCTCCAACGGCTTCTCAACGATCACGTGCTTGCCCGCCTTCGCCGCCGCCACCGCAGGCTCCAAGTGCGCGCCGCTCGGCGTCCCAATCGTTACGATTTCAATCTCCGGGTCGGCAAGGAAATCTTTCAGTTCCGTGTACGACTTGCATCCGAACTCGCTCGCCAGTCGCTCCGACGCCAGTGGCAATCGATCGTAACATGCGACAAGCTCCGCGCCGATTTCACGAATCGCGCGAGCGTGAAATCGAGAAATCATACCGCAACCAATAACGCCAAATTTTTTAATCGCCATACGCTGCCTTTATTCGAGCGACCGTGTCGCCTATTATCGGTGAAATTCCTCGCGCTCGCTTTCTCAAAAGTCTCCACAAGCCAACGCGAACCCGTTGCGAGCGCGCCTAACGCGTCGTCGACGTCTATTATAATCGACGCGCGACGCCGCGACAAGCGCAACGAAAAGGTTTTACGGCGCCGGCACAATCGCTACGTCTGTTATTTTTGTTAATGACGCTCCTTCAAAAAGTCGATATATAAGAAGAGGCGTTTTGTCGCAAGACGAAACGATTGGCGTCCTTTACTTCATGTCGACAACATGGCGTTGGTTCCAAAATGAAAGCGTTACACAAAATACTCGTCTCATCCCGACGTCGCGCGGCGGTGGCTCCCGTCGCGTGCGTTATCGTCGCGTTGGCGTTCGGCGCAGCTCGCGGAAACGACGACTACCGCAACGCGCCTTCCCCGGAACTTAAAACGAGCGCCAGCCCCGTTCGACAAACGACCCGTCGCCCCAGTCGTCCGTCAAACGCGCCGCGATCCCGCGCCGCGAGCCTCACGACGATCCCCAACACGTCGAATCGTCCCAACAACTCGGCGCCGAAAGGCTACGCGAACGCCCCGGCCCGCGACGTGAAAAACGCCCCCGCGAACGAAAAAGAACAGAGCGTCTTCTCTAGACTACTCCATATTCCGATTCGAAACGCAAACGACGAAAAAGACGAACCCGAAACAAATTCGGAATACAAATTGCCCGCAATTCCCGACGCCGACTCCAGTCGCGAGCCGGTCTCGCCTCAAATTTCCGTCCAGGAGAACCCAACTCCGCGCTCCGAAAGCAAGGCGCGCCTCGCAACGCAACGCAACGCGGTCGCGCAAGAAAATAACGACGCAAAGGCGAAAGCGCCACAGCCTGTCGTCCCTGTCGTCGAAACGAACGTCGGCGCCAAGGCGGGCGAGGCGCTTATTGAAAAGCCTATTGAAAAGCCCGTCGAGGCGCCTGTCGACAGGCAGGAGAGCCTGCCCCCGATCGAAGATTTCGACGAATACCAACTCGCCGAAATTCTGCGTCCCTTCGCCGAACTCAACGAACAGAATCTCCGCGAAATGAACGACGCGCCCATAAACGACGCGCCTACCCAAGCCCGCGCCCCGGAAACCGCGTCCGACGCGGCGTTCGACGCCTCCGAAGACGCGTTCCCCGAGCTCGACCTTCCCGATCTCGATCTCTCGAATTCCGACCCGACCCCCGCGTCGGCGCCGAGTCCAAATCATTCTCAAGAGTCCGTTCCCGCAACGACCGACGCGCTCGATTACGAAGCGTTCATTGAGGAACTCGACGAAATTCACGAGCTAGAAGAGAACGCGCGGAACGCGAGCGAAGAGCCGTCCTACGGATACTTCAAATCGAAAAAACCCGTCGCCCAGCCCCAACCTGCGCTGGAAAAAGGCGCCGTCGTCTCGCGCCCAATTCACGAGCCGAACGTCGAACCGATCGTCGGGCCGCAAGACGAATCGAACGGCGACGTCAATTTAGAGGACGTCGTTCTAGAGGATCTCGATTTAACAAACGCCCGAACGGACGCCTCCCCGCTCGACGAAGGCGTTCTCGGCGACGCGCTCCTCGATTCGATCGAAAGCGTCGATCTTCCCGAGACAGGCGAGGCGGGCGAAGAAGGCGAGGCGTCCGACCCGCTCGACGATTCCGGACGCGTCGCCGATCGTCGAACCTTCGGGGAAACGCGCCCGATCGATTCCGTGCGCGCCGTCGGTTCGCAAGGCTATCTTCCGACGAAAAGCGCCAATTTCAAGCCGGTTAGCGTGAACTCCTTCACGTCGAACGCGTACGCGCGCGGCGAAGACCCGGTTAAGCCGTCCCCCGGCGCAACTCTGGAACTCGACGACGTCGACGAATTCACCGAAGACGCCGCGCAAGATCATAACGACGAAAACGATTTCCTCGGCGCCGCCATCGTCGATTCCAGCGATCTCACGGAAGACGAAAAGGCGCTCGACTCCGCCGACGTCGAATCCCTCAAAGACGAGTGCTTCCTCGCCCTCGATCACTATTCGTCCCTCTTTATCGCGTACGACCAGACCGCCGAGTGGACTGAAACCGCGCTCGAATACGTCGACGAAATCCTCGGTTCGCTCGAATCGAACCCGCGCGACGCCGCAGTCGCGATTCAAAAGTTCAAAGATCACGTCGCTAAGAGCGCCGAGGTCAAAGCGCGCATTCTCGCCGAAGGAAAGAAGGACGCGTCGCAACGCAATCCGTGGAACGAAACCGAACGCCCGGAAATCGTCGCGCGATATACCGTCTCGCAACGTCTCGGACTCTTCGACTCCTTTACGAGCGCGCTCGAAAGACGCGTCTTCCTCTGGAACTGCGTCGCCGAATTCTTCGCCGCGAAAAACGCCGGAAAACTCGTCGAACAGCCTGAACTCTCCGCTCGTGAAATTGAAATCGTCCTGAAAACCGCGCGCGACGCCCAAGCGTTCTTCGGCGACTCCCCGAACGGACGCAATTGGCGCGCGAGCTTCGACGTCGACGCGATCGTCTTCGAAGCGCAACGCGCCCTCGAAACGCCCGAGTCCGCCGCGCGACCGATCGTCGCGACGAAACAAGAGCGCGACGCCGAACGCACGACCGGATATCTCGGCGCCCCGAAAGCCGCGAACGCTGCGGAACGCTACCTCGATCAAATGCAGGAAGCCGCCGTTCGCGAAGAACTCGCGAACGATTCCGTCGCCGTCGAACGCTCGCGACGCGTGCGGTTCCTCAACGACCGAATTAACGCCGCCGCGTACAAAATCGAAAAAACGCCGATGACCCCGGAACAGCGTCGCGTCTTTGAAAAGCCTGCGCTCGCGAAGTACAGCCAGCTCGCATTCGCGCTCTCCGGCGATCAGACGAACGGGCTCGCCGCTCTGCTCGCGTTCGAACGCTACGAACGACTCGGCGGCGGCGACGCCGGGCGCGCTCTGCAACAGGCCGCGCTGAGAATGACGACCTCGCGATCCGAACCGTGCCGAAAACTCGGCCGCGCCTTCGACGCCATCTACGACAACCCGAACGTCAAAGCGTACGTCTCGGAAGCGCTCATCAATCGACTGCTGCCTGTTCGCGATCCCGAATTCGCCGTCGTGCAAGAGCGCATTCTCGACAACCCGGTCGTCGGAACGCGTCGCGTCGACACGCAGGTCTCAATTCAGCTCATACCGAACTCGAGCCGACTGCTCATGAACCTCAACGTGGAAGGTCGCGCCGTCGCCAATACGAGCAGCGCGGTCTTTTCCGCAAAACTCAATAACCAGAGCTACGTCAACTACTACGGTCGCAAGACGATCGAATGGCGCGACAACGGCGTCGCGTATTCCCCGGCGTCCGTGTCCGCGAACGCCGTCAATCGACTCAATTCCGTCGAAACAAACGTCGACTTCGTGCCCCTCGTCGGCGACGTCGCGCGAGAAATCACGCGAAGTCAGTACGAGGCGCGACAGTATGAAATCCGCGAAGAAACCCAGCAGAAGACCGCGCGCGAAACTCGCGAAAGATTCGACGCCGAAGCGAACGAACGCTTCGACGCCCTCAATCAGAGACTCCGCTCAAACTTCTTTAAGAATATGGCGAATCTCGGGCTCTCCTTGAAGACGCAACGTTCGCGCACCACCGACGATTGGCTGCTCGCGTCCCTGCGACTCGCCTCCGACTCCTCGTTGGGGTGCCAGCAGACGGAACCGGCGACCTTGCCCGGCGCCTTCGCCGACGTTAAATTGCACGAATCGGCGGTCAACGCGTTCCTCGCGCAACTCGAATTCGCCGGCAAAACGATGACCCCGCGACAAGCGCTCGACTACCTCGCCGTCAAACTCAATAAGCCGCAACTGAAAGCCGTTCAAATCGAATCGGACGCCGACGTCGCGTTCGCCTTCGCAAAGTCCGACCCGATTATTGTGCGCTTCTTCGAAGATCAAATTCAAATCACGCTCCGACTCGACCGCCTAACCCTCAACGGAAACTCATGGGACAACCTGGAAATCGAAACCTGCTATCGCCCGACCGCAGGCGAGACCG
Source organism: uncultured Planctomycetota bacterium (assembly GCA_900317365.1). Taxonomy (GTDB): domain Bacteria; phylum Planctomycetota; class Planctomycetia; order Pirellulales; family Thermoguttaceae; genus RUG369. Next base: position 5,736 of record ONGM01000020.1, on the reverse strand, counting down.
GCGCTCCCGCGTTGGCGCGCGACGGCGTCGTCTCCATTTACGGCGTCGCGAGCGCTAAGGATCAGATCCCGATTCGCGCCGTCTTCTCCAAGGTCTTCGCCGCGAACAAGACCTTCGAACTCAACCCGCAAGTTCTGCAAGAGGACGAACGATTCGCCGGTCTCGGACTCGGGCTATGCCGCGTTTCGCGCGGTTGGTTCGCAATCTCCGTCGTGCGCGATTCGCGGTTCAATAGCGAGAGAATCCCAAGTCGAACGCTCTGATCGTTCCCGTTCGCACGCGTCGTTACAACGATAGAAGTCGTTAGCCTGCCGATTTCCGTATTTCCACCAATCGGCGTCGATTCGTTAAGACTCGACGCCGATTTTTTTCGGCTCGCCGTGCGGCGTCGACTTACTAGACGGACGCTATTCTTGAGAAACGGCGGAAATGCGGTATAATGCTTAGCGGCGTTTAGGTAGTTCGATGAAACAACAGCGTTTCGGTTAAACTCAATCTTGCCGAAAAAAGGAAAGAGTGAAGAATGAAAAACGAATCGGAAAAGATCGTTTTCGGAGCGCAACTCAAGGAGTTCGCCGCAACGTTGGGAGAGCATATCGCAAATGGATCCGAATGGACAGACAGTGCGCGGTTTTATCGATATTTTTCAAAACGTCTACGCAATTTCCTCAGACACAAAAATCGTATCGAAGGCGCTTGAACTCCATTTGTTTCCCCACCTCCTCGCCTTTGCCAACGGAATTGGATATGATATTGAACTTGCCGCATATCAGAATTGGTATCCAGACTTGACTTTTATCTCACGAACGAATCCACAAATAAAGTTCGCCGTCGATCTGAAAACCACTTACAGAGATGAAACGTACCCTGATTTTTGCCAAGGCTTCACGCTTGGTTCTCACGGGGAATACTTCGTCAACCGAACAAGTTCAAAGAACGTTCAATATCCCTACGACGAGTATAGCGGGCATTTCTGTTTAGGCATTATCTATTCGCGCGCCGTTCTCAATAAGACAGACGAAACGCGCGTTTATTCGATAAAAGATCTTAAATCGATTCCTGCGGTTATTAAGGATTTTCTCTTCTTCGCAGAGGAAAAATGGAAAATAGCCAGCGATAAAGGAGGAAGCGGCAACACGGCGAATATCGGCAGTATTCAGAAAATCAACGACTTATTGAACGGAAACGGAGTCTTTGCCAAAGCCGGCGAAGAACTCTTCGACGACTATTGGGCGAATTATGGAAAAATAGAACTTCTAGCAAACGGCAAAAGAAAGAAACTTTCGTCCTTTGAGGAGTACTTGCGTTATCGCGGTTTACCGACCGATTTGAACAATCCGAGAGCGTTAAAAAGAGGCGCGAAATGACAGATAAAGTATACGTGCCGCCGATTAAGATTCAAGGAATCAAAACGAAACTCGTTCCGCTGATTAAACGAAGCGTCGCCATGCGCTCCGACGCGCTTTGGATTGAGCCGTTCATGGGATCCGGAGTCGTCGGCTTCAACGTCGAACCGCGCAACGCCGTCTTTGCGGATACCAATCCGCATATTATCGAGTTCTACAAGCAAATTCAATCAGGCGTCGTTACGGCCTACGGCGTCCGTGAGTTTTTAGAGCGCGAAGGCAAGGCGCTGGAACAAGGAGACGCGGAGTACTACTACGAGGTTCGCGATCGTTTCAATAAGAGGCATGACCCGCTCGATTTCTTGTTCCTAAATCGAGCCTGTTTTAACGGCATGATTCGTTTTAATCGAGACTATGAATTTAACGTCCCCTACGGACATAAGCCCCAGCGCTTTGCGAAAGCCTATATTACCAAAATCGCAAATCAAGTCGCGCGAGTTGAAAAGCTCCTCCAGGGGCGTTCGTGGAAATTCCTTTGTCAATCCTTTGAAACGACGATAGAAATGGCGAGCGCCAACGACTTCATCTATTGCGACCCGCCGTATATTGGACGACACGTCGATTATTACGACAGCTGGGACGAGGAATCGGAAATTGCGTTACGCGACGCCTTATACGAAAGCGGCGCGAAATTCATGCTTTCCACATGGGATCACAACGACTATCGGGAAAACGTATACGTCTCCTCGGTTTGGAGCAAATGTCATAAGATCACGCGAGAACATTTTTATCACGTTGGCGCCAAAGAAACCAATCGAAACCCCGTCGTCGAAGCGTTACTGACAAATTATCCCGTTGAAGAACCTCAAAACGGTTCTCTTATGAAGAACGAACAGCTATTGCTATTCGATCAGTGAACGCTTAATTGATTCGCAAACGAAACGAGGCGCCCCTCTCTGAAAGAGACGCCTCGCGCTCCTTTCGCCGCAAGCAATCAGCTACTTCCCCTTTTTCTCCAGCCTCACGCGCCCGATCTTATACCGTCGCGACCCGTCGGAGTCCCCAAAGGGAAGCTCGTAGATCGGGGTTCCGTCTCGCGTTCCGACGCTTAAATAAACGTCGTATTCGCCCGGCTTCGTCGTCGGAGCAACGTGTCCGATTCGGAACCGCGCGGTTCGACGGACGATCGGCGCCTCCCCCGGCGCCCCGACTTCTAAATCTTTCACGTCGAAGGACTCGTCGACCAAAACGGAAACGATCCCGCCTTGAGCGTCCTTTAACGTCAACGCGACGAAACCGCCTTTATAGCACGGCGCGACCCCGACGTTGCGCAAATCCCACGCGACCTCGAAGAACTCGTCGATCTTCACCGTCGCCGGATACTCGACCCGCGTCGGCGCCAAGCGATAGCCTATTCGCCTATTGATCTTGCGCACAACGTCCTTCAGATCCGCCCACTCCGCGTCGGGGAAAGAGTGTATCGACATGAAAGAGGCGTGATACTCTTCGATCGATTTCATCAGTAAATCGTCGTTCCACGCGCCGCGCTCTTTCGACGGGCCGTAATGCTCGTGCTCCAAAATCACCGGCAAGGTCGGCCAGAATTTCTGCGCCATCTCCGCGTGGAACCACGCGCGATCGCCAGGCTGAACAAGAATACTGTCGTCGCGCAACGAGACGCCTTGCGAGAGCGCGTAATCCGTCTCCGGAAAATCGCGACCCGGCTTCTCCGCGCCCGCCACGTCGTCGCTAATGCAGAGCAGAACGTCGGGAAAATACTTCTTATGCAGGTCGACGTGAGTCTTTACGACCTTAAGAGTCCGCTCCGCGTCCATACGCGAAAAAGACTGATTCGCCCAAACGCCAAGGTTCGAGTGCCCTTCCCCCCACATGCCGTACGTTCCGACGTCGATGAACGCCACGTGCGGATTGCCGTTGTAGCGCTCCCCGGCCGCTTTGAGAAAGTTCTCGAGCTTTTCGAGGTAAATCGGATCGTCAAATTCCGGATCGACGCACGCGCCGTCCGCCTTCTCGCCTTGCCCCCACGTATAGCGAATTCCCTTCGCGCCGGCGTCGAAAACCCATTTTGGAGTCGCGTACTCCATCCAGTTTTCCGAGGTCGTAAAGCGAAACGCGATCTGCTTGCCCTTCTCGATCCAACGTTGCGCCGGCGTGTCGACGATCGCCCAATTGAAAACGCCTTCCTCCGGCTCCAAATAAGCCCACGGCAGACGAAGGTAGACCGTCGAGCAGCCTTCAAACCAGTCCAACGTATCGGACGGTTCCAGGCGACTCCCGTAATTCGACGGGACGTTCGAATAGAAGTGCATCGTCCAGCCCATCTGCGGGTTATAGAGGGCGCGCCCGTCGTCTTGCAATTCGACGACGACTTTGCTCGCCGGATTCTCAGCCGCGTTTTCCGAAGCGCGCGCGACGCTCGGCGAGAAGGTCGACGCGACGCGCAAGGCGACAAACGCCGCCGCAAACGTTAAAAGAAGCGCGAGAGATCTCTGTTTTTTCATTTTCGTTCCTTATCTATCTCCAAGCGCCCGAGCGTTGACGCCAACGCCTTGGCTTGCTTTTTATAAAATGCGACGCCGTAGCGGAAAACTCGCTCGTAACCGTCGAGTCCTTCGTCGTACCGCATTGCGTCAATCTGCTCGAGCGCCGCGCGCGCGTCCCGCTCCATATCGGACTCCTTCTCGGAACGCTTCGCCTCAATGATGAGCGCGCGACGTCGGCGTCTGTCCTTCACGACAATATCGGGACGTCCAAGTCCGCTTTCTTTATTCGAATCGACGGAATAGCCCAGACCGACGAAGAGCCCCGTGATAAACGCGTGATAGTAGTTTTCGTGATAGTCGTTATAGCTAATCGAGTCCAATAAGAAATTGGAAATCGTTTCGCTAACTTTCTCTTCGTCGCCACGCCAGAACGCGTCCATAAGCGCGCGCTGTTTGCCGACGTCGAGCGTATCGCGAAAGAGTTTCACGACCGTCTCTTGAAAGATCGACGCGACCTCTTTATTCGGGATCTTCAGCTTGATCGTATCGCCGGACGAGTCCGGTTCCGCCTTCGTTACGTAGCCCGTCATGAGCAGAGCGCTCCAAAAATGATCCTCCGAATCAAACAATGAGTCGTAGGTCATTAAGTCGGAAATCTTTTGCTCGACGACGCCGCCGTTGAGTAGGCGTTCAAATTTATATTTGACGTCAAATTCCGTTTTTCTATCAAACGCGCGAAGTATGGCGTTGGAGCTCGTGTTCGCCCAATACGCCTTCGGGATCGCGTCTTTATCGTCCCTTAAATCGGCGACGTAACAGACGACGCTCCAAGGATTGTAAATGAAATCGGTTCCGAAAAGATACCCGTCGTACCAGTCTTTAACGACGTCGAACTTATCCGCGCGCCCAACGGCGGTCAACAGAGCCTTCACCTCCTCTTCCGAAAATCCGAAGTATTCCGAAAACTTTTTGTCAAGCGCGGAATACGACATGAAATTATTAAGTCCCGTAAAGACGCTTTCCCGCGCGATTCGGAAACAACCGGTTACAACGGCGATCTTTAAATTGTCGTTGTCCTTGAGCGCCGCGCTCAGTATTCGTCGTATCGCGTCGAGCATTTTATTATAAAAATCGTTCTCAGGCGAATTCTTCTCATGCGCCTTATTTAGCGGGACGTCGTATTCGTCAAGGAGAAGGATTACGCGCTTGCCGTAAACGGCGCGGAGCGCTCCCATAAGGAAATCGAGGGAATAATCGATCTCGATAGGTCGCGCGGCGCCGGTTTTTAGTCTCAAAAAGGTTTGTTTGTCGTCGTCGGTTAGCGCGTCTTCGACAACGGGGGCAAGCCTTCTGCACAATTTGGCGATTTGCGCCTTCAGTCGTTCATACGTTATTTCAAACGTTTCGCCTTCGACGTCTTTAAAGGACAAAAAGATCACGGGATACTGATTCATCCATGCGTCGCAAAACTTCTTGCGCTTCGTTATCTCGAGTCCGTCGAATAACGCGCGACTATCTTTGGCGATATTGAAGAAATTCTCGAACATACTCGCCATGAGCGTTTTACCGAAACGTCGCGGACGCGTAAAGAGCGTAACCTTATGGCGCGCATGACCAAGCAATTCGTAAAGAATCGCCGTTTTGTCGACGTAATACCCCCCGCTCGTTCGAAACTCTTCAAAATCGCTTTCGCCTACGGCTATGGTGAAATCCATCTTTAAATCTCGTCTTAGTCCTTATCGAACAATCAAAACGCGCGAAACGGGATCCAACGCCCGAATGTTGGCGCCCGGGCGTTGGTCCGCAGGCTAAAGCCAGACGGCTTCCCCCCTTCGGGGGCGCGCTTCGCGCGATAAAATTTTCAAGGCTCGCTTCGCTTCGCCTTG
>ONGM01000273.1 GCA_900317365.1 uncultured Planctomycetota bacterium | reverse complement strand
TTGGCTGCGGCGGTTACCGTCGGAGTCGGCAGTTGGTTCGAATTTGTCGGAACCGTAGCGGAGACGAGATCGGAGTATTCGGAATTCAGATAATTCGTCTTATCGCCGACGGCCTGAACTTTGAACTGGTAAGTTGCGCCTTCGGTCAGTCCGCTCAGAGTATAGCTCGAAGCGGTCTTAGCGACGGACGCGGTCGTGAAGGCGGAGTCGGCCGCGTTTTTGTATTTAAGGAAATACTTCGTCGCGTTCGGGATCGCGTTCCAGGAGACGGTGATCGACGTATCGTTGACGGCGGCGGTTACCGTCGGCGCGTCGAGCGCGACCGGTTCGCTCGGACCTTGATATTCATAGGCGCCGAGGTCGACTTTACCGCCGCTGATTCGAGGATTCCCGGCGAGGTCGACCGTCGTCGTAACGTTCGCGTTATCGCCTTTATTGATTGCCTGCGAATTCGCGACGAGAGTGTAGTCTCCGTTTGCCGCGTTGTTAAAGAGCGGCTTTGACGCGTCGTATACCAAGTTGTTGGCGCCGTCCGTCCAGTCGGTGAAAGACGAGAGCGTGTTGCGACCAATTGCGCGCGCCGTCGCCCAGTCGTCTTCGTTATACGCGTAGATATCTGCGCCTTCCGTCGTCGCGGAGTTTCCGTAAATGATCGAGTTGTGGGAAAAGAGCGCGCCTTGATAGTACACATACGCTCCGCCCCCTTGTCCTTCGCCCTCGACTCCGACGGCAGAATTGCCCGTTACGGTACAATTCGTCAAAATTCCCACCGAGCTATAAAACAGGTAGACGCCGCCGCCGTAGCCTGCGCTACTTTCCTCGTCTCCACAATTGGCTACGTTGTCGATTATGGCGCAATTCGTCAACATTCCTACCGCATAGCCATCCAGGTAGATGCCGCCTCCTTCGGCCGCTTCGTTACCGACTATGGAGCAGTTCGTCAACGTTGCTTGCGAGATATCTCCAACGTATACTCCGCCGCCGCGAACGGAGAAAGTGGATTCGACTTTATTGCCCGTTATCGCGCAGTCGATTAACGTCGCTTCTCCTTGCTGAATATCAACGCCGGTTCCGGCGTTGGACGTTATCGAGCAGTCGTTGAGATTAACGCGTCCTTCGTAAACGCTGAGACCGCCGCCTAATCTGCTAGTCGCCTCATTACTCGATACCGAACACTCGGTTAACGTCGCCTCGCCTGCTTCGACGAACGCGCCGCCGCCCTCTTCTGCGATATTCCCTTCGATCTCACAGTTATTAAGCGTAACGCGTCCTTCAACGTAAACGCCGCCGCCGACTGGTATTTGCCTTGATTGGGATGATTGGGATGAATTGCCGTCGTTTTTGTTTACTACGTTCTCCGTTATGGAGCAGTTCGTCAACGTCGCTTCGCCCAATCTCGCAACGTAAACGCCGCCCCCGCCCTTGGTCGCAACGTTGTTTTCTATCGTGCAATTCGTTAGCGTTGCTCGTCCGGATTGAACGCGTACGCCGCCGCCGGAAAAATCGCCGACTTGCCACTGATCGTATTGGCCGACGGTGTTGTCTGAAATCTCGCAGTTATCCAACGTCGCTTCACCCGCGAAATCCACGCATAGACCGCCGCCTCCATCAGTCGTTTCATTGCCGACTATTGAGCAGTTGGTCATCGTCGCTCGACCGCCGCGGACGTAGACGCCTCCTCCGCCAAAATCTCCTGCGTAGTTGTCGGCTATTGAACAATCCGTAAAAATCGTTTGCGCTAAATAACCAACGTAGACTCCGCCGCCTGCGAAATCATCGGTTCCATTCCCGGTAATGGAGCAATTTGTGAAAGACGCCTGAGCCAAAATATCAACGTAGACCCCGCCCCCGTCGCCGTCGCTGTAGTTGTCGCTAATGCGACAATTCGTGAAATTTGCTTGCGCCGAATAGCCAACGTAGACTCCGCCGCCGTCGGCCATGTCTTCGATCGCGCAATTCGTGAACGTCGCCGTTCCGCTTTGAACGTGAACCCCGCCGCCATGATATCCGGGTCCGGATGCGCATTGCGTCACGGAACAATTGTTAAGCGTCAAATCGCCCTCGCTGTAAACGCCGCAACTCCCTCGATTCCAACCGCCTCCGTGCGTGAACGCAAGTCCGTTAACCGTGAGTTCGACGCTTCGCGCAAGGCTCAAGATTCTCGTCTCGACAGAATCGTCATCGTATCCGTCGTCGAGATTAAGCGAACCGCAGAGGGTCAAGCCCGGCGTGGACGTCGCCGCGTCGTAAAGGTTAGACGCGTCGATCGTAATCGATTTATCGACGGTCAATTCGCCGAGTTCCGCGTCCATATAGATCGTTGCGTTTTGGAGCGCGACGTCGAACGAGATCGTGTCTCCGGCGGCGGCGTAGAGGATCGCTTCGCGTAGCGAAATCAAATTGTCCGTTTCGTCGACAACGTCGAGCGACGTCGTTACGACCGTCGACGGGGTTTCGAGGGGTTGGGCGAAACTGTCAAGAATCGATTCGTTCAGAAGGACGACGTCGTCGTCGCGAGCCGATTCTCCGACGAGCGCGGCGCCATCGATAACGGACGCGGCCGTTAAACTTGCGATCGGCGACGCGTCGAGGAGTTCACGCGACTCGAGCGCCTCTAAATTGAGGATTCGTGCGCGAGGGGAGTTGCGTTTATTGACGTCGCGCCGCGTGGATTGACCGGCGTTTTGGCGAATTGCAAATTTGGCGTTTAGAAGATTGGAAAACATCGTCTCGTTTTTCATCCTTTCAATTCAGCGCTCATTGGTTATCAGCTGAAAAATAAAAACTTAACAATAGAGCGGCGCGACCTTTACATTAGGGAAATATTAACCAAAAAGTATAGGTTTGGGTTAACTGCAACCTCTCTATTCCCTCTCTTACACTTTACCAAAAAAGCGCCTATCTTCAAGGAAAAAGCCTCTTTTTCGACAAAATTTTTTAAATTTCCTTTCCATACCTTCTATCTATTTTAACATGACCACAACCTATGATATTTGGCTAGGTTGTCGCCAGTTTTTCTAATTGCGTATTTTATCGAGCGGCGTGGCTTTCAACGTCATTGGTTTCGGAGAATTGGGGATTGGACGGTGGATTTTGCTTTGAAGATAGCGCTTAAAGCTCGCCGTTTTAAGAGAATCAATGCGCCGATGCGCGCTTCGTGGTCTGAGGCTTTTAGACGCAATCGTTGTCGCGCCGAGCGCAAATGAGGAAACGAAAGATAAAATAAAAAACGCTACGGCGCGAGTCGGCGGCGCGCCGCGCGTTCGCGTCGTCCGGCTCTCAGCGACGTTCGGCTTCGAGCAATTCCAAGAGCTTCGCGCGTTTTTCCGCGCTATCGGACGTTCCGGTCTCTAGGAAGACGGCGGAACTCGTCTCTTCGTCCATGGAGGTCTTTAACGCCGTCGCGAGCGTCGCTCGAATCGCTTTATACTCTTCCAAGGAAAGATCGCCGTTCCGATACGCTTCTTCGTAACGACGGAGCGTTCCGCTGATCGACTCTTGCGGCGCGACGTGAGGACGACGCAATCGAGCGAGAACGTACCAAGAGATCGCGATAAATATGGCGAGCGCGGTCGCGCCCTTAATTAACCCGATAAGATGCGTCATGACGTCTTCAAACCATTTCCAACGGCGGCGCCGAAGGCGGCGTTATTGACCTTTTGATCGTTTTTGTTAATGTTATCGTTAAAATCTGCCGATTCGTTAAACGTATGCGCGTCGACGGACGACGCGACGCCGATTTTTACTTTACCCCTGTCGCGCGGTCTGTGGACGCGCGACGTGGTTCGACAGGAGACGCGATATGTCAACGAACGAGACTGCCGCCGATATCCGGCGACCGCGCTATCGTCGCGCGTTCCGAACGACTGCGCGCGCGATCATTGCGCGTTGCGTCTTCGCGGCGTGCGCGTTTCTGGCTCCTTCGCTCTACGGTCAGTCTATCACACCGATTGGCGATCGTCAAGGCGCGGACGCTTTTCAAGGAATTTCAACTCCTGCGACGAAGCTCGCTATGCTCGCGGACCCCGGCCTCGGCGACGATACCGTCGCGCGCGGCTCTTGGGACTCGCAAACGTTTAAGCTCAATATTGCGGCGCCAAAAGACGAACCGCGCGAAATCGACGGACTCTCCGAACGCATTGCCGTGCGGTTTCCTAAACAGACCGACGCGAACGCCGCGACGCAAATCGAACTCCTGTGTTCCGACGACTCCGGCGCGAACTGGCGCTCCTACGCCGTCGTCTTCCCCGGGGATTCGCGAGACTCGTTCCTATTCGAAGCTCCTGCCTCCGGCGAATATTGGCTCGCGCTCCGAACTCATTTTAGAAACGGAAAGAGCGCTCTAAGCTCGACCCGCGCATATCGTTTTATCGATCCCAACGAGTCCTTTGAACTGCGCGACGATTCACTCGACGAACAACTCTCCTTCGCTCCGACGATCGAAGACGAGCCAGAGCGTCCACAAACGCTTGTCGGCCCCGAACGCGACGAAGAAGCGTTTGTCCTCAATAACGTCGCCGTCGACGAGCAACTCCCCGACGAGCCTACCCCTCCCACGACCCCAAACGTCGACGCGACGGCGAACCCTGGCGACGAACAGACGCCGCCGAAGGTCGTGCCGCACCCCGGTAAGCTCAAGAGCGTCGCCTTTGGCAAAGAGAACGGCTCCGATCGACTCATGGTTACCGTGCGATGGTTCCGACCGGAGGAAATCGACGAGGAATTTCGCATTCCCGTTAAAGCGTTCAGTATCGAACGCGCTCCGTCCCCGAAAGGTCCTTGGACGATTATCGGCGAAGACCTCGACGTTACGGAAAAAGGCTACGCATGGATTGCGACCGCCGACGAAATGGCGCCTTTCTATGCGCGCACCGTCGTTATTGACGCGGACGGCAACGTCTGGAAAGACGCTTCTCCCGCCGCCGTCGACGTCTCCGCGCCCGGAGTCCGCGCCGCGCTAGGCGCCGTAAAAACGCCGATTCCCTTCCCCGAGCCGAAAAAGTCCGAAAAGGACTCCGATTCCTCGGAAAATTCCTTTATAAGCAATACGGCTTCAAAGGACGAAACCGCCGTCGACGATCGGCTCGGCGAAGATAAATTGGTCTCGCCGCGAGACTTGGATCGCAATTCTGAAAACTCTAAGGACGGAAAACTCGTCTCCGGCGTTCAGAAGACCGAAGCGATCGCTCCCGCGCGACGTCGCGTCAACGTGCCCGCCCCGACGAATCCCAACGAATTCCAATTGAATCCGCTCTTTACCCAAGGGTTCGGCGTGCTCTATCACGCGGCGCAGACGCGACGCGACGCGGATTATCCCGCTAAAAAACGGTCGATCTTTACCCCGCCTGAACGCGCCCAACGCGTCGCGTCCGTTCGTCCGGCGGAGCGTCGACGGTCCCCGGAGCAAATCGCCGCGATACGCGCGCGTGAAGCCCGAATGAAGCTCGCGGAACAGGCAAAGTACGCGCGCGAACACGAAATGGAAACCTTCGAACAGAAGCCGGAACTCATGGAAGGTCGTATGTTCTACCTCGATTCCAACGGTAACCTGACGACGACCCCGCCCCCGGAGATGCAACAAGCGCTCGGCTCGAACGTCGATATGATCGCGCAAGGATGGACCCCGAGCGAATCGTCCGCAACTCCTGCTCAGCAAGGAGATTCCGCGCCGATTTATATGCCGCGCGACACCGAAGCCTACGACGCAAGCGCTCGAAGCGGCGCCGCCTTCTATTCGAATAATCAGTATCCGGCCGCGTCAAACGCCGGTAATTCACCTATTAACGCGCGATTCTCAACCTCGCCCGCTCCCGCAAACGTCGGAAACG
>ONGM01000040.1 GCA_900317365.1 uncultured Planctomycetota bacterium | reverse complement strand
GCGGCGACGGGTTCGCACGGCTTGACTTCTTCAGCTTTTTCGACCGGAGCGCAAGCGGCGACGGGTTCGCACGGCTTGACTTCTTCGCAAACGGGCGCGCAAGGAGCGACGCACGGCGCGGCGCACGGAGCGCAGCTGAAGAGCGCTCTCAGGCGAGCGAAGGGACGGAAGCAGGGCGTGCACGGCGCGGCGCAAGCGCTCGCTTCGCAGAAATCAACGGGACCGCAAGCTTCGACGGCGTCAGCCGGTTCAACAGTCGCTTCAGCGACGTCTTCGGCAACTTCTTCGGTCGCTTCCGTCGCGGCTTCGGCGACGGCTTCGGTAGCTTCGGCGACAGCTTCGTCAGCGGTGGCCGGAGCGGCGTCTTGAGCAAATGCGTAGGAAGCGGAAACGACGAGCGCCATCGCAACCGTCAAGCTCAGAAACTTTTTCATGGAATACACTCCTTAAGGGGGATGCGTGGCGCCGATCTTCAACGGGAAAGCCTATTTTGCCGATGAAGCGTCGCCGGATTAAAGTAATAAAGCAAAAATATTTGCTGATTTTGCTTGTTTGCTTAAATATACTATCTTTTCTTGAGAAGTCAATAAAACTTGAAATATTTTTCCTGAATTCCGGAGCTTTTTTGACTTTTACAATCTGTTTTCCTTGTTTAATTGAAATATTTGTTACAAACGGCGTATTTGGCGACAATAAAAAACGCGCGACCGTTTGCGTCGCGCGTTTCTACGTTGGGTACGATCGCCGATTATTTGCGATTCTTAGACCCTACGATTAGAGGCTGCAATCCGAATCGTCCGTCGTGCCTAACGCGCTAAAATACGCCGCTTCCCACGACCAACCGTTCGGCTGGTTGATAATCTCGACGAGCGTTTCCTTACCGGCGAACGCGCCGAGATTAATTTCGAGCCACAACCATCCCGTCTTGTCGACGGTTTCGGCGGAGACCGTTACTTGGCGAAGCGTTTCCCCGTTCGCCTTGACGATCAAATCGTAATCGCCGATTTGATTGGCGGCTTCGTTGAGATGGTGGGAAACGCGCATATAGAGTTTCGTATTTTTCGTCGGCGTGATCGTTTTGGAAAGAACCGCGCCGATTTCGCGATTTTCAGGATGCGTCATAAAGACGTTGTTGCAACCTCGATATTCGTTTCGGAATCCCGGGTTCATATCGGGACCCATATGCGAAACGGCGAACCCGTCGAAGAACTTTTCGAGCGCTTGCGCGTCGGTGTATTCGCGGAATTTAATCTGTTTGAGTTCCTCTTCCGTGAAGTATCCTTCCTCGCCTTCGAGCGGTTTGTCGGTCGGCGCCGCGCAACTCGTGAGCGCGCTTTGAACGATTTCGCCGCGCGGAATATAGTAATACTTCTTTCCGGATTCCTCTTTGACGAACCCGCCTTCCTTTTCTACCGCTTGCGTTGCGAGCGACTCGCAGACGTCGAGGAGCGCCGGGAAGTTGTACGCCGTATGACTGAAAATCTTGGTTTCGTCGAGTTCTTCAGAAAAACGCGCCGGAAGCGCTGAGAATCCGAGCGTCGTAAAGAGAATACCCCCTGCGCTCGAAGGATTGCAGTCGGAGTCTTGACCGCAGCGCGTTGAAAGAACGATCGTCTTGTCGAGGTCGCCGTCGCCGTAAAGCAGTCCGACGAGAATGTACGCGCCGTTGATCTTGACGTCGATATTGAAGTCGCTGTCGACTCCGGAGCAGGACCATTTGCGGTATTCCGGATTCAGCTGATACTTTTCGTTAATTTTATTCCAGCACGCTTCCCAGTCGTTGGGGAACTCTTTTTTCCATTGGAGAACGTCGCGAACCATTTCCGCGTATCCCGACTTGCTCGGAATCGCCTTGAGCGCGGCGTCGATAATCTTATAGACGTCTTTTTCAAAGAACGCTTCCGCGTAGAGCGCGCCGACGAATTGACCGGCGTACATACCGTCCCCGTAGTTCATGAGTCGTCCGAACTTTTCGCCCATACGCACCGCGTTGTTCGGCATGCCGGGAGAGATAAGTCCGGAGAAATCCGACTCGATTTGGTAATCGATGTCGTCCGCGCAATGACTGAACTCCGGTCGACTCGAGTTCGGCGGCGCTATTCCGCAACGAAGATTTTTGCGTCCGCAGACGTTCGCGTGCCACAACGCGTATTCGCTGTTCGCGAAATCGATTCCCGCCTGACGAATGGAAACGTCGAGCCCGTATTCTTCCATGGTGCGAAGAAACGTCATTTCGACGTAAAGGTCGTCTTGCCCGAACGCGTTGTTGATCATGTCCGGAGTCCATTTCGGCATTTCGTTCTCCGGAATGATTCGACCGCAGTATCGGAATTCTGTCGGAGCGCCCCAGCAGACGCCGGCGATTTGCCCGATCCACCCGCCTTTCATTTTGTCGCGATATTCTTCGATTGAAATCTTGCGGTATTCTTTTCCGTCGATAACGACGTCCTCAGCTTGGACGCGCGGAACGGCGAATCCAAGAACGCACGCGGTTAAGAGCGCGAGCGCGTTTATAAGTCTTTTCATTTTCTTTCCTTACCGCTCTGAAATTTGCGACGCCCTATTGCGACGCGCGTTCATTATACCATACGGCGCGCGACGCTTCAAATTGCCGTTCGAGATTCGTCGGCAAGAAAAGAAAAACGCGCGGAGTCGGCGTTGACCCGCGCGTTGATTGAGCGACGTTAAAGACGTTGCGGCGCTAGCGAATGATCGTCTGATCGCGACTCGGTCCGACGGAGACGATCGAAATCGGCTTGCCGACGACTTCGGAAAGTCGCGCGAGGTATTTCTTGGCGTTTTCCGGAAGATCGTCGTAGGAACGAACGTCGGTGATCTCTTCGCTCCAACCGGGCAAGGTTTCGTAGATCGGCTTGACGCGCGCGAGGTCGTCCACGTCGCTCGGGAAGTAATTGATGCGTTTGCCGTCGAGTTCGTACGCGACGCAAAGATTGATCGTTTCGAATCCGCTCAAAACGTCGAGCAACATGACGGAGAGTTCCGTCGCCCCGCCGAGGCGACTCGTATAACGCACGGCGACGGCGTCGAACCACCCGCAACGTCGCGGACGTCGCGTAACGGTGCCGTACTCGTTTCCGCGATCGCGAATTCTGTCGCCGATTTCGTCGTGCAGTTCGGTCGGGAACGGTCCGCCGCCGACGCGCGTCGTATACGCCTTGACGATACCGACGATGCGTTTGAAGAACGTCGCGGGAATGCCGGATCCCGCTGTGATTCCGACGCCGGAGCTATTGCTGCTCGTAACGTACGGGAACGTTCCGTAGTCGACGTCGAGCAACGAACCTTGCGCGCCTTCGAGCAGAATGTTCTTATCGGCGTCGACCGCGTCGAGAAGATAGTTGACGACGTCGCCGACGAACGGTTTGAGTTGTTCCGCGTAGTTTTGATAGTCGGCGATAATCTTTTCGACGTCGAGCGTAACGACGGTGGCGCGCGTCTCTTCGTTCTTCGCGAGCGATGGCAACTGTTGATTTTTGAGGGCGCAAATCTTACGGATTCTCTCGGGAAAATCGGCGCGATAGAGATCTCCGACGCGAACGGCGGTCGAACGACCGACTTTATCGCGATAGCACGGTCCAATACCGCGCAGAGTCGTGCCGATCGCTTCGTTGCGAACGCCGACGTCGTTCATGAGTCGGTCTTCTTCTTTGTGCCACGGGAAAATGACGTGAGCGCGTTCGCTAATGAGAAGGTTCTTTTCGATTTCGACGCCGGACGCGCGCAGTCGACTGATTTCGCCGAGGATCGCTTCGGGGTCAATCACGACGCCGCTTGCAATAACCGACTTGACTTCCGGACGAAACACGCCGCTCGGAATGAGGGACAACTTGTACTTATTGCCTCCAAAGACTACGGTGTGTCCCGCGTTGGCGCCGCCTTGATAACGAACGACGACGTCGTTTTTCGCGGTTAATAAGTCGACGATCTTACCTTTCGCTTCGTCGCCCCATTGCAATCCAATAACGCAAGTCGCTGGCATGAGTGAAACCTTGTTAATTAGCTAAACTGACGCGCGCAACGCGAATCGCGGATTCGCGCGGCGCAAAAACAACAGTCCATTATAGCGCTTTTGGCGCGAGATAAAAGCGCCGGGGCAAAGTCCGATTAGTTCGGCGAGTCCAAGTAAGGGTCTTGTCCCATGCCGCGTTGCATCTTTTTACGTTCTTTTTCGTAGTAAAGCATCGTCTTTCGCGAACGATAGCTTTTCTTTTCAACTTTCTTCTGGGCGCGGTAGAACATTTTGATCTTTTCCGGATGTTCCGCGTCGGGATTCTCTTGCGCTTTTGCTTTGATTTTATCGGCTTTTTTAGGACCGTACGCCTTTTCGAGAATCTCGTCTTCCAGAGAGAGATATTGTCGGTAACTTCCCGGGTCGCCTTGTCGTCCGCAACGTCCGATGAGCTGTCGGTCGATACGCGCGGACTCGTGCAGTTCGGTGCAGATGACGTCAAGACCGCCGATTTCGAGAACTTCCGGCGGCAACTTGATGTCGGTGCCGCGTCCGGCCATATTCGTCGAGACGGTGATCTTACCCCAGTGTCCGGCGTCGGCGACGATTTCCGCTTCTTCCGCGATGCGGTTGGCGTTGAGAACGCTGTGGTCGAGCTTTCTTTCCGTTAGTAGCGCCGAAAGAATTTCCGACTTGTCGATCGTTCGCGTTCCGATAAGCGCGGGACGTCCCATGCCGTGGAGTTCGGCGATTTCTTCGACGATCGCGTTCCATTTCGCTTTTTCCGTGGCGAAGACGCGCGTCGGAAGTTGGATTCTTTGCGGCGGTCGGTTCGTCGGAACCGGCACGACGTGGCACTTGTAAATACGGCGCAGTTCTTTACTCGACGCCGCCGCAGTACCGGTCATACCGGCGAGATGCTCGAATCGCAAGAAGAAGTCTTGAACGGTAATTCGCGCGGCCTGACCGGTCGCCACGGTGATTTCGACTCCTTCCTTCGCCTCGACCGCTTGGTGAATTCCTTCGCGCCATTTGCGACCTTCGCCGAGTCGTCCGGTGAATTCGTCGACGATGACGATTTCGCCGTCGCGCACGACGTATTGCTGATCGAGGTGAAATTCTCGATCGACCTTGATCGCCCTTTTGACGTATTCGTAGATATGGTACAGCCCAGTGCTCGACATAGAGTCGGGCTTCGGGAGTCTTCGCGCCTTGAGTCGGCCTTCGCGAGTGAGTTCGACTTCGCGTTTCTCGTGGTCGTAAGTGTAGTCTTCGTCTTCAATGAACTCGTAAATGGAGTCCGCCGCCCATTTGTACGCTTCGACTTCTTGTTTCTGCTCTTCCGTCGGGAGAGCGCTGATGATGAGAGGCGTGCTCGCTTCGTCGATGAGAATGGAGTCGGCTTCGTCGACGAGACAGAAATACGGATCGAGTCGTTGCGTTGGTTTTTCGTTTTTATCGCGCTGATCGCGCAACATTGACCCGAGCAGGTCCGTCTGACCTTCGCGAATGCGTCGTAGAAGGAGTCGGTCGCGCAAAAAGTCGAATCCGAATTCCTTTGCGGTTCCATAGGTAACGTCGCATTCGTACGCTTTGCGTCGATCGTCCGTCTGCTGTTGCGTCTGAATAACGCCGACTTTCATACCGAGGGCCTTATAGATTGGTCCCATGAGTTCGGCGTCTCGAGCCGCGAGGTAGTCGTTGACGGTGGCGAGAAGGGCGCCTTTACCCGCGAGCGCTCGGAGATAGAGCGGCGCGGTCGCCGTGAGCGTCTTGCCTTCGCCGGTCTGCATCTCGACGATCGAGCGATTGAAAATAGCGATCCCGCCGAGAATTTGGACGTCGAAGTGCCGCATGCCGAGAGTGCGCGAACCGGCTTCTCGAACGAGCGCGAACGCTTCCGGGAGAAGTCTGCTCAACGGTTCGCCGCTTCGCGCTCGATAGCGTAGCGAAAGACTATATTTGCGCAGTTCGCGATCGTCGAGTTTTTGAAATTTCGGTTCGAGCGCGTTGATTCGGTCCAGTTCATAGGACCACTTTGCGAGTCGTCCGCTCGTTGTGAACGGAAGACACCTATCGCACAGACGTTTGATTCCGGAGGGTATCGCGCCCACTGGTTTTTCTCCGCTTGGGGTTGTTTAACATTGCGAACGCCGCTCTGCGACGCGCGTATTGGCTAACGTTTTTTGAATGAAGCGCTCTGCGTCGGCTAAGCTCGTTGCGCTCCGCATGACGTAATCGAAGATTTCAACAAGTCGATCACTGTCCTTTATCTGTTCCAAAGACTCGACCGCCTTTTTGTCCGGGGAGCCAAATTTAAAAGTTAGCATTTGCAAAATGGCGGCTATGCGACCTTGCGCGACGCCTTGCGCGACGCCTAGCGCGACGCCT
>ONGM01000161.1 GCA_900317365.1 uncultured Planctomycetota bacterium | reverse complement strand
GTTTGCGACGCGTCGATTCGCGTCGTTGCAGGTTGCGCGGCGACGTTCGCGTCCGCCGGAACGACGGCAGGCGCAGGCTGGACGTTTTCCGCGTAGGCGACGTCCGGCGAGGCGACGTCCGGCGAGGCGACAGGCCGGCTCGAACCGACGCTCGCGCTCGGCGTCGTTTGCCGCGCTCCCGCCGGCGCGCCGGGGGTCGCAAGCGTAATCGAGGCGAGCCGTTCCCGTCGAACAGGCGCGGCGCTCGACGTCGCGCCGGATCGGACAGGCTGCGCGACAGGCTGAGAGGCGGGCTGGACGGCGCGGGCGACAGGTTGCGGGGCGGCGTAGCTCGACCACACGCGGCGATTGGCGGGGGCGGCGGTTTGCGCGACCGGCGTTCCGACGGCGTTGGAAATCACGCCGTTGCGCGCCGGAGCGTATTGACGGTTCGCCGGGGCGTAGACGCTCGACGCGTTGGCTCGGGCGCCGGAGGACGAATTCGGAATCGTGTCGGGAACGTTGATCGGTCGGGACACGCTTCTGCGACGCGCAGGCGCTTCCGGAATCGCTTCGTCGGCAAAGACGAGGTCGAGATTTGGGACAGGCGCGGTCTCGGAGATCGTCTCGGAGATCGTCTCGGAGGCGGGGTCGGAGGCGAGGAGGAGAGAGTCGGCGTTCGGCGAGGCGACGGCGCGGGTCGGAGACGGCGCGACCGTTAAATCGGCGTCGAGCGCGTCGTCGTTGAGATCGAATTCATGATTCATTTCGATCGGTTCGACGTTGGCGTACGCGACGGAACGAATCCCCGACGATTGCGCGTAGAGCGACTCGTTTCCACAGATTCCCAACGTCGCGAGAGAACATAGCGCGATCGCCCACTTGCCGCGCGTCGTCATAACGCGGGACAAGTCCGAACGCGCAACGCTTCGTTTCGTCATTTTCGCGTTTCTCTTACTCATAACAACACCTATCTCCGCGACGCGATCCGCACGGAACTTCACGCGACGCCGCTAATCTCAATCTCAGGGTTTTGTCCCTGCAAACAACATTTTCGATACAATCGACAAGACAGGCGTCGTCGGTTAAGTTTATTTGTTAAAAAAGAGAAAGATTATCGATTCAAACAGAAATATAGATTCGTCATAGAAGTTCGATTGCGCAGGGAAACTGGAGACGCGACGTCGTGGAAAAGCAATCAAGAGCGCGATCAATCTGAATTGTCGGGGGCCGATTGAATTGCTATAATTGCGGCGTACCCTTTCACCCCCAGGAGACCCCGCTATGCCGTCCGCGCAAATTTCCGATCTACTGAAAAAGTTCCGCGAAGCGTCGTCGAACACTACGCAACAGGGAAAATACTTTGAGAAGTTCTGTCGCGAATGGCTGACCCTGAGCGGACAATATCCGGAAATTGAATCGGTCGTCATGTGGAACGATTGGCCGAATCGCGCCGGAATCGCCGACATTGGAATCGACCTTGTCGCGAAAACAGTCGACGACAAGTATTATGCGATTCAGTGCAAATTCTATCTAGAAGACTCGAAAATCTCCAAGGAGGATATCGACTCTTTCCTTGCGGCGGCAGGGAAAGAATACAGGGGAGTTTCCTTCTGCCAGCTCATTGTCATGACGACGGCGGATCTCGGAGCGAACGCGCGGAAGACGATCGAAGGACACAACCCGCCGTGCAACGTCGTGCGCGTCGATCAGTTTGACGATTCCTCTTTCGATTGGGACAAAGCGCTTAGGGGATTCGTCGGCGAAACGTGGAACGGTCTCGCCGACGCGACGCGCGCGAAAAAGACGCCGCGACCCCATCAGGAACTCGCGATCGAACACGTCGTTAAAGGCTTCGCGAGCGGGTGCGATCGCGGCAAGCTCATTATGGCGTGCGGCACGGGCAAGACCTTTACCGCGTTGCGAATCGCCGAAGAAGAAACCCTCGTTCCTCAAAACGGACTCGTTCTCTACCTCGTTCCTTCCCTTATGCTCCTCGCGCAGACGCTGAAAGAATGGTCGCGGGAATCTCGTCGCCTCATTACCCCGATTCTCGTCTGCTCCGACTCGCAGGCGCACGAACGCGACGTCCGCGCAAAAGACGCCTTCGCGCCGAAAAAAAGCAAAAAGAAGAGCGCCAAAGCGGAAACGGACGACGACGAACCGACCGTCGACGC
>ONGM01000037.1 GCA_900317365.1 uncultured Planctomycetota bacterium | reverse complement strand
CTCGCGCTCCATAATTACCATTCGGTTCACAACAAACTCCCGAAACTCTCCGATCGCGCGAACTCGTCCTTCTCGATCCACGCGCTTCTCACGCCTTACGTCGAACAGGTCAGCCTCCATAACATGATCGACCCGAAAATCGATCTCTATCGCTATCGCGCCGGTTCGACCCGAAGCGTGCAACTCAACGATCCCTTTATTATTCCGGCGCAAACGGTCTTCCCGGGAACGCGTTGCCCTTCCGACGGCTTCGGTCCCCTCACCGTAACCGACGACATTAACGACGTCTACGCAACGAATAATTACGTCTACTGCACCGGTAGCGGAACCGACTACCATTTCCGCATGAACAGTTCCCTTTCGACAGGCGCGGAAGCGGATCGGAACGCGGGACCGTCCGACGGCGCGTTCTATATGAACTGCAATCATGGTTTCGAAGCGTTTACCGACGGCACGAGCCAATCGATGGTCATGTCGGAATACCTCGTCGGCGACGGGAAAAAAGATTTGACCGACGTCAACTACGCGTCGATCTCCCAGAATCCGAACCAGATCGGAATCTATATGGCGGACTACTCGGCGGCGAATATCTCGAAATACCAGCAGATGCGCAACGCGTCCGACGCGCAACTCGAAGCGCTCCTCAACGCCGCGCCGAAATGGCGAACCGACGTCGGAAAAGGCTGGATCGTCGGAAAGTACGACTCTTCGCTCTTCAACGCCTACCTTTCCCCGAACTCGAAATACCCGAATATTTACGTCTCGAACTACGGGTTCTTCGCCGCGCGCTCGAAGCACTCCGGCGGCGTGAACGCGCTCTTCGCCGACGGTTCCGTTCATTTCATCTCCGATACGATCGATCGCGACGTCTGGCATGGCGTCGCGTCGATCAACGGCGGCGAATCCGTTCAATTCTAATCCCGCAAACTTCGCCAACTTCCTCCAACGCACGAAGAAGAACCCCAGAAAGAAGGGCCTTAGATGGGATCGATCACGGAAATCTTCTACGCAATTTCCTCCGCCGCGCTCATTCCGACGGAACTCGCGCTACTCGCGGCGCTTGCGATCGTCTGCGTTATGATCGGCCGAACTCTGCGCGACGCCGTTGAGCGCGCTCGCGTCGCGAAAAGTCGCAAAACGCTCGATCATGCGCTCGAAATCGTCGATAACCCGCAATCGGCGCGCGACTTAATCGAAGCCGCCGCAAAGGAAGCGCGACGCGATCCCGCAGTTCAATTTCTCGCGACCGTTCTTCCTAAAATCGACGACGACCCGTTTGTCGTCAAAAAGGCGCTGGACTATCAAAACGCGGCGAAAGCGTACTGCGAACGCCCCGAACGCCTCGCGCGAATCTCGCCGGCGCTCGGACTCATGGGCACCCTCATTCCGCTCGGACCCGCGCTCGTCGGACTCTCGCAAGGCGACCTCGAAACCCTCTCCGGCGGACTCGTCGTCGCATTCTCGACCACCGTCGTCGGACTCGCGACCGCTATTCTCGCCGGATTCGTCGCCGCCGCGCGAAAACGCTGGGCGCGGCGCGATCTCGCGCTCGTCTCCTTTGCGATCGAACGCGCGCAAAAAATCGATAAAACGATCCCCGAGGACGACGAAGAAAAATGAAAAAGCCTCGCCTAGCCCTCTCGATCGATTCCGATCCCTTCGATTCCGCAGGCGAGTCGCCACTCTCCGGCGTCGAAAATCTCTTCGACGTCGCGATCGTCTTCGCCGTCGCCCTACTCGTCGCTCTCGCCGCATACTGGAAAAATCCCCTCCTGCTCGAAAATCAGGACTTCACCGCCGTCGTCAATCCCGGCTCCCCCGATATGGAGCTCGTCGTCAAGGAAGGCAAGGAACTGAAACGCTATCGTCCGAGCGGCGACTCCGGAAACGGCGAAGGCGAACTCCTCGGACGCGCGTATCGCCTACCCGACGGCTCCGTCGTCTACGTTCCGACCTCGGCGGCCTCCTCGGCGCGCTCTCAATCCAACGACTAATCCATGCAAACCGCAACGACTCGTCGAATCGTACCGATCGCCCTTCTCGCCCTTATTCTCGCCCTTATTGTCCTCTTCGTCGGCGTATGGCGATTCCGCGCGCATCGGGACGCGGCGCCCGACGTTCCCTCCCCGACGCCGCCGACGACGCAAACGCTCGACCCGACCGCGCAAGTCTTTCGCATCGCGCTCGTCGCCTTTCACGACTCCGAGTCGGAAATTTGGAAGAGCGCCGCGAAAAACTTAAATCTTGAAATATCGACGATTCCAAAGGACGAATTTCTTACCTTCGCTCCGCGCGAATACGACGTCGTTCTGACGCGCGTCATCGGCTGGGTTCCAACGGACGCCGAGCGTCAGAAGGCGCGCGAAATACTCGACGCGACACTCTCCTTCGGACATACGCAAACCCTCGATTTCGGACGCGACCTCACGAACGTTTCGGACGAGTTCGTTCCCGACGTAACCGCCTGCCTCGTCAATATCAGCGAAGAAAACGCGCGACGCTGCGCCGCCCGCCTCGCCCAAGCGATCTCCGCCGCGCGACCGGACGAAAAACGCGTTCTGCAATTCGTCGCCGGCGAAAAGTCCGGAGAACGCGTCGAAGCCGCCCCCGCCGTCATGCCGCCGAACGCCGGGTTCTTCTACTTCGGGGATCGGGTCGACGAAACGTACGACGCCTTCGAAGCCCGACGCCGCGACGAGGGGAGGCTCGACGAGGCCAACGCTCCGCGCGTCGCCTTATTCGGCGACTTTCTCGACCCGTTCAAAGCGCTCGATCGCAAGCCGCTCGACGAACTCATGCGCAAGCTCGAAGCGCGCGGCTTCAACGTCTATCCGATTTACAAGATTCAAAATAATCGGGAGCTACTGAAAGAATGCCGTCCCGATATCGCGATCTATTTCCCGCGCGGACGCGTCTTTCAGGACGGCAAGGCGCCGGAACTCTTTCGCGAATTGAATATTCCCGTTCTCACCGCCGTTCTTCTCACGACGACCGAAGAAGAGTGGAGATCTCAACCGATCGGCGCGACCGGTTCCTACTACTCCCTCGCGACCGCGCTCCCGGAACTCGACGGCGCGATCGAACCGCTCGCGATCGGAACGCGCGAAACGAACGAAGACGGCCTCGCCCTCCGCGCGCCCCTTTCGGAACGTATCGATAGGCTCGTCGAACGTTGCGATCAATGGGTTAAACTGCGCCGAACCCCGAACAACGAAAAAAAGCTCGCAATCTTCTACTACAAAGCGCCCGGCGCCGCCGCCCTCGTCGCGCAAAGCCTCGAGGTCGTCGACTCGCTTTACAATCTCCTAACCCGCCTCCGCGACGAAGGATACGATCTCGGCGAAGACTTCCCCGAATCGAGCGACGAACTGGGAAAACTCATTCAAGAGCGCGGACGTACGATCGGCGCGTGGGCGCTCGGAGACTTCGCCCGGTTCGTTCGGGACGCCGACCCGGAAATCGTCTCCGAAGGCCGCTATCGCAAATGGTTTAACGAACGCCTTTCCGAAGCCGCGCGAGAAAAGATCGTCGACGCCTGGGGCGCCCCTCCCGGCGATCTCATGACCGCCGACGTCGACGACGCCTTCGGTATCGTCGTGCCGCGTATTCTGCTCGGAAACGTCGCCCTCATTCCCCAACCGACGACCGACGTCGCGCTCGAAGCGCCTTACGACCCGCAAGACAACGATTTCGACGCCGTCCACGGAACGGAAAAGGCGCCCCCGCATTTCTATTTCGCCGCATATTTCTGGGCGCGACTCGGATTCAACGCCGACGCGATTCTCCATTTCGGAACCCACGGCTCCCTCGAGTTCACGAAGGGAAAGACGGGGTTCCTCACCGAATCGTGCTTTCCCGACGCGCTAATCGGGGACGTTCCTCACGTCTACCTTTACAGTATCAATAATATCGGCGAAGCGGCGCTCGCCAAACGACGCGCCCGCGCGACGATTATTTCTCACCTGACCCCGCCTTTCACCAAAAGCGAACTCTACGGCGACTTGGAAACCCTCGATTCCAAAACGCACGAATTTGAGGCGGCGGAAGACCCGCTGCTTCAGCGCGAACTCGCAAGGTCAATTACGGAACTCGTTCTTAAAGGCGACCTTATCGACGATCTGATTGATCTCGAAGAATTCGCCGATTTCCAAGACGAGTCGGGCCGAAAGAGCGTTCTCGAATCCGACGACGTCTTCACCAACGAACAGATCGAAGCGCTCCATTCTCTGCTGCACCGCTACGAAGAGGCGAACGTTACGAACGGACTCCACGTCCTCGGGCGCGCGTGGGACGAAAAAGAACTCCAAGAGACGGCGGAACTTGCGCCGATCGATTCGGAAGAGGCGAAAGCGCGACTCGTCGCTTCCGTCGACGCCGAACTCGATCAAATGATCGCGGCGCTCAACGGCTCGTACGTCTCGCCGGGCCCCGGCGGCGACTTTCTGCGCAATCCGGACGCCGCGCCGACCGGGCGCAATCTGACAGGCGTCGATATGCGCCGCATGCCGTCCGTCGAGGCGGAGCGGGTCGCCGAACGCCTGACCGACGAGCTCCTCGACGCGTATCGCCGCAATCACGCCGGCGCGTATCCGCGTCGGGTCGTCTGCACGCTCTGGGGCGGGGAAACGGCGCGCACGCACGGAGTCGGCGCCGCGCAAGTCTTCGCGCTGCTCGGCGTCCGGGTCAAACGCGACTCGCGCGGGGACGTCAACGGGCTGGAACTCATACCGTCCGACGAACTGGGTCGCCCTCGCGTCGACGTCCTCGTGCAAACGTCGGGACAATTTCGCGATTCCTTCGGAACCCTCGTCGCGCTACTCGACGAAAGCGTTAAGGTCGCCGCAAACGCGCCTGCGGACGAACCTTTTCCCAACTATCCTCGCGAAAACGCGCAAAAGATCGCTCGCCAGCTCGTTGAAAATCAAGGTCTTTCGGAATCCGAAGCGGAAGACCTCGCGACGGCGCGCGTCTTCGGCGCTACGAACGCCCTTTCTTACGGAACCGGGGTCATGAATCTCGTCGAACGCGGCGATCTATGGGAATCGGAAACCGACGTCGCGCTGCGATATGTCGCCAATATGTCAGGCGTCTATCGGAACGAAAATTACTGGGGTCGCCCGACGGCGGGACTGCTCGAATACAATCTCGCCGACGTCGATATGACGGCGCAAACGCGCTCGTCGAACACGTGGGGACCCGTGAAGCTCGATCATATCTACGAATTCTCCATGATCGCCGCCGCCGCGCGCGCCGTCTCAGGACGCGACCCGGAAATCTGGTTTGACGACTTGCGCAATCCGAACGGCGCGCGAGTCGAGTCCGCGCGCGCCGCCTTGCGGGAAGAACTCCGCTCGACCCTCTGGAATCCGAAATACCTCAACGGCCTCAAGTCAAACGGCGCGAGCGCGGCGGAAAGCGTCGCGAAAACGACTCGCAACCTTTTCGGATGGCGCGTCGTCCAACCGTCCCAAATCGACGACGAAGTCTGGAATCATACGAGCGAAGTCCTCGTCGACGACTCGCTGAATCTCGGCGTGCGCGAATGGTTCGAAGAGAAGAACCCGAGCGCGCTCCAAGACGCGACGGCGACCCTGCTTGAAGCCGTGCGAAAAGGGTTCTGGAACGCCGACGACGAAACCGTAAAAAAGGTCGCCAAACTCCACGCCGAACTCGTCGCGAAATTCGGTCCCTCAGGCTCTTACGAATCGACCGGCGAACGGAGCCTCCAAGAGTTTATCCGCGCGAATTTAACGGAAGACCTCGCCGAAGAATACGACGCCCAAATCGAAAAGGCGACGACGCCGGAACTGAATCAAATCCTCGGCATGACGCTCGTCGAAACGACGCATGAAACGCCGGAACCGCAAGACGTCGCCGCGCCGACGACCCGACTTACCCTCGCCCTCGCGCTCGCGGCCGTCGCCTGCCTCTTCGTCTTGGTCGGGTTCTATTACCGTCCCGCGTCGCTTGGCTAACCTGTTCGTTGCGGTATAATAACGTCGCGCAATCTGACCGCGCGAAGAGAAAAGAGGATAAAATGACCTACGCAAACGCCTTAGAGATCCCCGTTTCGAGACTGGTCGCGACCGAATCGACCCCGCCGGGTTCCAAAAGCGTAACGAACCGCGCTCTCCTACTCGCGGCGCTCGCCAAAGGAACGTCCAAATTGACAGGCGCGCTCGACGCCGAAGATTCCAGAATGATGCTCGACGCCCTGACCGCGCTCGGCGTCAAACTCGATTTCAATCCGACGACGCGAGAAGCCTCCGTCCAAGGCGTCGACGGTCGCTTTCCGGTCGACAAAGCGGATCTGTACGTCGGCAATAGCGGCACGACGGCGCGCTTCATTACCGCCGCCCTCGCTTTCGCCGATAAAGGCGAATATCGAATCGACGGCAAACCGCGCATGCGCGAACGCCCGTTCAACGACCTCGTCGTCGCGCTCTCGACCCTCGGCGCCGACGTGCGCGGCAAAAACGTCGGAAATTACCCGCCTCTGATCGTGCGCGGCGGAGCGCAAAACTCCAACGTGAACGAAGTCGAAATCGCCGCAAACGTCTCCAGTCAATTCCTCAGCGGACTACTCATGGCCGCGCCCCTCGCAAAACGCCCGATCGTCGTTCGAATTCACGGCGAACTCGCGTCAAAGCCCTACGTCGCGATGACACTCGAAGTCATGCGCGCTTTCGGCGTCGACGTCAAAGCCAACGACGCCTTTAACGCCTTCTACGACTTCAACGTCGGAGCGTATCGAGGGCGAGAATACGCGATCGAACCCGACGCCTCCGCCGCAAGCTACTTCTTCGCGTTGCCGGCGATTCTCGGCGGTTCGATGACGATTCGCAACCTCTCGCGAAATTCCCTCCAAGGCGACGTCGCATTCGTCGATTGCCTCGTCAAAATGGGGTGCAAAGCGACTTGGCGCGACGATTCGATCACCGTCGAACGCACGCGCGACCTCGCCGGCGCCCTCGCACCCCTTCGCGGCGTCGACGTCGATATGAACGCGTGTCCCGACGTCGCGCAAACCCTCGCCGTCGTGGCGCTATTCGCAGAGTCCCCGACCGTCGTGCGAAACGTCGCCAATATGCGCGTTAAAGAAACCGATCGTATCGCCGCGTTGGCGACCGAACTGCGAAAACTCGGCGCCAACGTCGAAGAACGCCCCGACGGTTTCACCGTGATCCCGCCTCCGACGCGCGAAATCAAGCCTGCGTCGATCGCAACCTACGACGACCACCGCATGGCGATGAGCTTCGCCCTCGCCGGTCTCCGCGCCCCGGGCGTCGTTATTCAAGACCCCGCCTGCGTCGCCAAAACGTACCCGAATTACTTTGAAGACCTCGCGCGCGTTACCCAACCGATCGAGGATCAAAGCGCCGACGCGAACCGCGCGTAACGCCGCGTCTCCCCGGCAAAAGTTCTGAGTCAAAGTTCCGCAGCAAAACGCGAAAAGCCGCGCGCCCAACAAGAGGACGCGCGGCTTTTCCAACTTAACCACCCCTGATCAAGTATGCGGAAATAACGAAGTCTTACGCGAGTTGCGTCTCGTCGAAGAACGCGTCAGGCGCCGAGTCTTGGAGAACGGCCGCCGCAGGACTCGCTAGGGCGACTTTCGTCGTGCCGGAGTAAGTCTTCGCCCAGTACGCGAAAAGAACCATAACGCTCGCGACGGAAAGGACGGCGCCGAGCGCGAGGAACATATCGAAAAGTTCAATGCGGCGCTGACGCAGAAGTTTCAAGAGCATTCCGGGAACGAGCAACATCACGAGTCCGAGCGCGTCGAAAATCCCGAGGAAGACGAAAGAGGCGGAACCGCCGATCGAATACGCGACGGCGTTGACGACGCCGATGAACGCGAGAAGAATCGCGCCGAAAAGGAAAACCGGCGCCGGAGACGAAACGTATTCCGACTTAACTTTCGGGGCCTTTTCTTTCTTCGCCGGTTTGTCTTTCTTAGCGCTCGCCTTCGCCGGCTTCGCTTTCTTCTCTTTCTTCGCCTTCTTTCCCTTCTTCCCCTTAGCGTCCTC
Organism: uncultured Planctomycetota bacterium; assembly: GCA_900317365.1. Taxonomy (GTDB): domain Bacteria; phylum Planctomycetota; class Planctomycetia; order Pirellulales; family Thermoguttaceae; genus RUG369. The sequence continues at coordinate 17,229 of ONGM01000037.1, read as the reverse complement.
TACCGGCGCGTCTGAGGATTCGGACGAGGCGCCAAAGGCGTTCGGCGCGCCGAACGCGGAAGCGCCGTCGGCGAAAGAATTCGTCGCGGACGAAAACGCGTCCGCCTGATCCGGCGAAGCGTCGAGGCCAAAACTTGTCGCGTCGAAAGGATCCGCCGCGCTAGTCGAGTCAACTGGATCGACGCTCAGTTCTACGGATTCGTCTTGATCGGCAAACGGATTGCTGGACGCGCTAGACATATCGCTCGACGAAAACAGATCGTCGAGTTCGGAAGAATTATTATTTTCGTTGGGCACGAGTATTCCTCTGGTCTTCTTATCCCAGGCCGTCGACGTCGATTGGGGACGCGCGGCGTTGTGCGCGCAAATAGTACGTTCCGCGCCTTGCGCAAAATCATTCTATTCGCCGCGATCGGTGATCTGATACCGTCAGTATAACCATATTTTTCCAAATTACCAGGTCGTCAACGCTTTTTTATTCTTTTTATTTTGACATTTTTCGTCGACGACGTCGTTTATGGGCGCGGCGTGCGGAAAGAACCGCCGGGTCGCGGACCGAGAATCGCCTCCGCGTACTCTTCAATCTGTTCCGCCGTCTCGAAATATTGATCGAAAAGGTAATGATCTTCGTACTCGCATTTGTCGACGGAATAATCGCGGCAAATTTGCGGTCGCGTCGGATAAACGCGGCAACGATTATTCTCGTCGAGTTCGCGACACGGGGTATAGACGATCAGGTACCAATCGCCGTCTTCAATGAAAATCGAGGCGCCTTCGTGGTAGAGGTACCACCGCGCGTAGTCGAACTCTTCGTAATTCGTCGGCTTATCGATCGGCAACGCGATATATCGACAGCACTTGCCGTTGCAGTAGTTGCAAAGCTCGTCCGGGGGAACGTCCTCTTTCTTCGGGCGTTTGACCAGTTTGCACGCGGCGCACGCCGCCCCTTTTTTCACTTTTTGATCGCAAACGCGTCCTTGTTTCGACATACCTTGCGCGCCTTATCGATTCGCCTGGAATTTGAAAGTTCTTGTCGCCTTTGCGTCGATCGCGGCGAGAAAGCTCGAATCGCCGATTCGAACGACGAACTTTCGCGGAGCGTCGGTATCGTTCACGGCGAGAAGCGCGGCGGTTCCGTCGGGATTGAGGCATGCGGTCGCGTAGAATCCGCGCGGCGCCTCCGACGCCTTGCCGTCGATCGCATAATGCGCGCCGATTCGCACGGCGCCTTGCGCAAAGCCTTTCGCGAGGTGCCCGATCTCGTAGAAATGCGAGTAGCGTTCAACCGACTTATGATCGTTCGTCGAAAGATTCACGGCGCCGTAACACTGCTGACACCCTCCGGGTCGATTCGGACCTTTCTGATCGTCGAGCATGAAATTCCAAACGATAACGGCTCTGCAGTCGTAATTGAGCGTTCCAACGGCAATTTCGCGCATGAACCACATCAGATCGCCGCCGAAGGAATATCCCCAGGACCCGATCGACTGCTCCGTGAAATAGAGCTTTTTGTCCGGTCGAGCGTCGCGAACGCGCTTCATCTCTTCCTTATTGCCGCCGTACGCGTGGTACGCCGCGCCTGCTAGATATTGGGCGGCTTCTTCGTCCTCGTAGATATGGAGCGGGTAACCGAACTGATCGCGGCATTCAGGTTTATTCGAATCGTAGTTGAAATTGTGATCGAACGCGATAATCTCGGTATCGAAACCGGCGTCGCGAATTTTCGGACCGAGAACTTTAACGAACTCCTTTTGCTCTTGCCACGTCATGAAGAGGGACGCGGAATTGCCGCGATTCAACGGCTCGTTCTGCATCGTGATCGCGGTAATATGGATACCGTTCTCCTTCATCGCCGCGAGGTATTTCACAAAATAGCGCGCGTATTCGTCGTAATATTTCGGGTTCAGACTCCCGCTCGTCCAAGAATTGAAAGGCTTTAATTCGGTGAGATTATTGACTTTCATTCTCGGGGGACACGTCCACGGGGAGGCCATAATTTTGAGATTCGGATTGATTTCCAGGATCTCTTTGAGAATCGGAATCACGTATTGGAGGTCCTCGGAGGACAAGGCGAAATTCTCTTCCCCCGGTTCGTCCCAAAGTGAAAATTCGGAGAGTGAGAAATCGGAGCATCCGATCGAGACGCGGACGTAGTCGTACCCGAGCCCTTCGGTAGGCGAGAAGGTTTCGAGGAGCAGGGCGCGTCGGTCTTCGGCGGGCATGAGGGTTAGGTTGACCGAAGCCGAGCCGGTGATCGCGGCGCCGAACCCGTCGATCGTCTGAAATTTTTCGGTCGGATCGAGGTTGACGGTAAACTCGGCGTCAGGTTGCGCGCCTTCGGAGAGATAGTCGATCGTCTCTTGTCTGAAAAGTTTCGCCTTATTCGCCGTCGTTTCATAGGCGACGACGCGTTCTTTAAGTAGTTCGGAGTCGTTAAGATTTCGAACCGGTTCCCAAGGATTATCGGCCAGCGCGAGGGAAGTCGACGTCGCCGCCAGCAGTCCCAAGGCAAATTTCCACCATGCGTTCATTTTATCAATCCCGTTCTAGAAACGACGTCGCGGAACCCCTCCGACCGACGCGTTGCAACGCCTACAATTATACGCGACCCGTCAAAACGGCGCAACCGTTACGACAAGAAATAACGAACGCGTCGCGCTGCACAATTCGCAACGCGACGCGTCGGTGAAAGATATACCGTTGTTGCGTCGATTACGCGAAGGGGTCTTCTTCCTCTTCCTCGGCGAAGGGATCTTCCTCGTCGCCTTCGCCTTCGTCGTCTACGCCTTCGTCTTGCGAATCGGATTCCTCGTCGGAATTGGATCCGAAGGGATCGTCTTCTTTCTCTTCTTCAACGGCGTCCTTTGCCGGAGCGACTTGCGCCGGTTCCGCCGAGTCGGCGTTTGCGTCGGCGTTTGCGTCGGCGTCGACCGAGACGTCCGCGCCGCGATTCTTCGCGAGCGCCGCGAGCTTAGCGGCGATTTCCGCGCACGTCGCGCGATGGCGAATCGGCGCTTCCAATTGAGTCTCGCGCAAGCATTGAATCAAGCCGTCCGGATAAACGAGGTAAACGCGGTCCGTTTCCTGATTGAAAAGCTGGTACTGCGTGTTGCCGATATCGAGGACTTTAACGCGCGCGCCGGTCGCGCGATTGAGCACGGCGAGTCGGTTCAGCGAGTCGACGACGTAGAGTCGAGAATCGGACGCCGAAACAAGTCGTTTGACTCCCGACGCCTTCCAGATTTCGCGGCCGTCTTTAAGCGCCGTCGCGAAGAGATCCCCCGATTCCGTCGGCACGTACGCGGCGTCTCCGAACGCGGAGATTCGATCGGAAATCGGCGTTTCCGTCAAATAGGTCCAGCGCAGATCGCCCGTCGCGTCGTTCATCGCGAAGACGTGCCCCGAGCGGGATCCGACGAGCAGCATTCCGCCTTCGCGACGCTTTGCGGAAATCGCCATGTTCTGCATGCTCTTGTCTTCCGGGCAGAAGAAAGGTTCCGCCGCGACGTCGACGCGCGGAATCAGCGCGCGATTACCGACGCGTTGTTCGTTCACATAAGAGAAGTAGGGGCGCGCCTGAAGCTTGTAGTAGAGCTTAAAAGGAGACGCGTCCGTATTGCGCGTCATAGCGGCGACCATGAGCCAGCCTTCGCTGGTCGTCCACGCGATCATGTCCTTGTCGTAGCCTTGCGTTCCGGCGACCGGCGCCGCGTTCGACACGCCAAAGGTCGCGGTCGAGAGCGGTCGTTTCTCGTCGAGAGACTCGATTCGCAGTTCCGCGCTGTTCTGAGCCTGGAACGCGCCGAGTCGATCTTGCAACGGTTGCGCCGCAGACTCGTTGTTCTTAACGGCGGAGAGCATGTCGTTGACCGTCGAGTCGACGACGCGGCTTTCCGTTTTCGTCGGCGTGATCGCGTAACTGAAGATCTTCTCGCCAAAGGTCGGAACGTAAACCTCGCCTTCGGTCATAACCGGCGCGGAAGACGGAAGGCTAGGAAGCTCCGTTTTTGAAAGCAACTTGCCGTTCGCGCGATCGTAGACGTAAATATGAGCGCCGGACAGCGCGACGACAACCTTGCTGTTCACCGCCGGAGGAAGAAGATACCCGTCTTTGTCGCCGACGATCGTCGTCCAGAGCGTGGTTCCCGTTTCCGCGTCGAAAAGTTGGAGAACGCCGGCGCTCGTCGTCGTAAAGAGTATTCCGTCCTGAATCGTGGCGCTCGTCACTTCGTCGAAACGCTGATCCATCTCGACCTGCGCAAACCATGCGCGTTTCAATCCGACCGCTTCCGCTTCCGACGCGCCGATCAATTTCGACGGAGCGACTCCGACCGCAAACGTCGTCGACGCGACAAGCGTCAAAACCCCGAGAATGAGCGTTCTCAATACGAAATGTCGTTTCATTCGAAAACCCCTAAATGACCGCGCGACGATCAACGAGTCGCCGCCGTCCGTTTTGCGTTATAAGTTCGCCGTCAACCGCGCGCAACGCGCATACGCGACGTCTCGCCGCAACGCCGACGGACGAATGCGACAAACACAACGGCGAGAGCGCGCGTCGCGAATGCGCCCGCTCTCCGATAAAAAACGTCGATTATACATGATAATTTATCAGCGCGCAAAAAGAAACTCCACCAATCTGTTTTTTTCAGTTTTTTTCCTCAAGTTGACAAATTTTCCAGTTAATTCGTTTACGCAACGTTCGACGTTCGCGCGCAAAGCGACGATCTTATCGCGCGCTCGCGCAATCGGAGCAAACGGAAAAACCTTGACTTCAAACCTTTTCATGCGATTTCCGAACCGACTGGACGATTCCTAAAAGGCGCGACGAACTCAAACGTCGGCGCCGAACATATCAACGCCTAATGCAAAGGTCAAAGTATGAACTACGACGATCACTGCGACTCGTATATGCAAAACTTTCCGCCGGAACAGCGCAACCTCGACCCCAACGACGCGCCTTTCGTCGAAAGCATGCCCGACGCGCTGCTGAAATTCAAGCGCGCGCTCGGATACGATTTGCGGTTCGTTAAACCGTGCGCTCGACGACCCGACGAAAAAAACGATCCTAACGCCGACTCCATTCTCGTCGGTTCGCCTAACGAAAAAGTCTACGGCGCGCTACGACTCGAAAAGACCCCGACCGCCGAACGCGCCGTCGATTACGACGACGCGCGCGCCCTCGCCGTCTCCGTCGCCGACCTGCTCGCAGAAAACTTCCGATGGCGCGACTCTCTCGCGGAAAGAGACGCCGCTCTCGCCGCCGTCGCCGCGCGACCCTCCGATTTCGAATCTCAACGCCGCGCCGAACGTCCACGCGCTCAGATCCTGCGCGACGCGCTCCGCTCCGGCGCCCTCGCCCTCGGAAACTTCGCCGCCGCCGCGCTGTATATCCTCGACGACAACACCACAAAACTCCAAACCGCCGCCGTGTGGCGACTCCCCGACGATCGACTCCTCGCTCCCCCGCGACCGTTGCGCGGCGCTCGCGCCGAAGTCGAAGCCCTGCTCGGCGCCGCCGTCGTCATTAACAGCGAAGAACTCGCCGAAGAATGGAAAGCGCCCGAAATCTTCCCGTGCGGCGTCTGCATTCCGATCGCAACGAACGCGACGATCCTAGGAGTCGCGTGGTTCTTCAATAACACGCCGCGAAAAATCGGTCCGCGAGAAACGGAAATCCTCGATCTCGTCGCAAAAAATATCGCCGCCGAAATCGAACGCGACGAACTCGCGCAACAAACGAACTCCAAACGCGACCGTTTCGACAAACGTCTCGAAGACGAAAAAGAACTCGAAGCGTGGTTCGACGAAGTCTTCGGAGTCGACGACGACCCTCGCGCCCAAAACGACTCCGATTTCGAAGAAAACAATTTCGACGACGAGCTCAAAAACGACGACTTCTCAAACGACGATTTCGATCGAGGCGACTTCGAGTCGAACGACGATTTCGACGGCAATACAGACGGTAATATAGACGACGATTTTCACGACGATTTCGCGTAAAAGCGCGGAACTCGGAGCGCGTCGCGAGCGTCGACGGCGCGATTCAAAAAATTCTTACGGCGCCCCCTTGCGATTAACCGGTTTTGTTTTATAATTCCGTTCTGTATTCTAGACGCCGGTCGGTTTCCCCGAACGCCACCGTCGAGCGCATGGCGAATCGTGATCCTTCGCCGCTCGTAGTTGTGGGGAATTCAGGGCGCCAAACGCGCGACGCTTTGCGTCCGCGCATTGTACAATTGTTGGAATTGTCGCGGTACCAATTCGCGACGCAGTTAAAGAGTTTCGGTTATAATTATGTCCAAACCTCCGGCATTTAAAAAGAATCGCGTTAATCGTAAACGTTCTAAGGCAAAGGTTCGCAGCAAGAGACGCGACCCGTTGTGCCCGAACGGCGAACGTATGCGTCCGATGTTCGTCGATTACAAAGACGTCGAACTTCTCAAGAAACTGACGACTCGTCAAGGCAAAATCATTAGCCGTCGCAAGACCGGTTGCTCCGCCGTTAGCCAGCACGCGGTCGCCGCGGCGATCAAACGCGCTCGATTTATGGCTCTGATGTCCTACGTCGGAGACTAATTTCGTTACGCTAATCGGGCGAAAGCGCAACGATTCGTTCGCGCATAGCCCGACGCCGATTTTGCGGATTATTAGGGTTTTGCGCGTTCTCGTACGGTTTGAACCGTCGACTACGCCAAAACCTTGTTTCTTTTTTATAACGGTTCTGACGAACGCGCGAATTTCGCATGACGATCCGATCGCGATCGCAACGTTGCGGCTCGATTCGCTAGCTCGCCGTTCCATGCACGTTGCGGAGCTTATCGATGCTCGTTGACGAAAATACTTGCGAAGCCGTAAAGAAAGCAAGCGCGCTTATCGAAGCGATGAAATGGATTCGCGAACTGCGCGGAAAAATCACCGTCGTTAAACTCGGCGGAAGCGTTATGGAAGACGAAGAAGCGATGGGACACATCTTCGCGGACCTCGTCTTCATGGAAACGGTCGGTATTAAACCGGTCGTCGTCCACGGCGGCGGCGCCGAAATTAGCCAAGCGATGACCGAAGCCGCGATCGCTCCAAAATTCGTGCAAGGTCGACGATACACCGACGACGCGACCCTCGCCATCGTGCGCGACGTCCTCGGAAAACGCATACCGCAACGTCTCGTCGAACGCGTCGTCTTCTTCGGCGGCAATGCGAAAGCGCTCGCCGCGCCCTTCGGTACAAACGTCCTCTACGGTCAAAAGGCGACCGTAAAAGACGAATGCGGCGCCGAAGTCGATCTCGGCTGGGTCGGACAAGTTACCCGCGTCGACGTCGACGCGATTCGCGCCTGCGTCAACGACGGCGTCATTCCGATCATTCCGTCGTACACGATTCTCGACGACGGTTCCGATCAGGGCTTGAACGTCAACGCCGACGTCGCCGCGACCGAAGTCGCAAAAGAATTAGGCGCCAATAAGCTCGTCTTCATTAGCGAAGTCAACGGCGTCCGGACCGATCCGAACGATCCGAAATCGATGATCGGATCCCTCACCGTCGATCAAGCGCACGAGCTGCTCGCAAGCGGCGCCATCGTCGGCGGTATGATCCCCAAAATCCAGTCGTGCCTCAAAACGCTCGAGCGCGGCGTCGAAAAAATCCACATTATTAACGGTCGACTACCGCACGCGATCCTCTTGGAAATCTTCACGAGCCAAGGCGTCGGAACGGAAATCGTTCAAAATCCTAAATAATCTCGTCTCGTCGCGATCGACGCCCCGCGCGTCGTCGCGTTGCAACCTTCGAAGAGCGGAACAATGGCGAAATCGTCGCAAGAAATTATCGCGTTATTTGATCAGTACGTCATTCCCAATTACACGCGCTACCCCGTCGCGCTCGTTCGCGGCGACGGTCCTTTCATCTGGGACGCCGAAGGAAAACGTTATATCGACTTCTTCCCCGGATGGGGATGCAATCTTTTCGGACATTGCCCGAAACCGGTCGTCGAAGCGCTCCAGAAACAGGTCGAAAGACTTCTTCACGTGCCGAACAGCTGGTACATGGAAGAACAAGGCGTGTGGGCGCAACTACTCTCCGAGCGTAGTTTCGGCGGCAAAGCGTTCTTCTGCAATTCCGGCGCGGAAGCAAACGAAGCCGCGATCAAACTCGTGAGACTTCACGCCCCCAAAGGAAAGTACAAGATCATTACGTTCCTGAACTCCTTCCACGGTCGAACGATGGGCGCCGTCTCCGCGACCGGACAAGAGAAATATCATCAGGGTCTTGAACCGCTACTTCCCGGGTTCACTTACTGCGAATACGGCGATCTCGCCGGCGTCGAAGCCGCGATCGACGACGAAACCGCCGCCATTATGCTCGAGCCGATCCAAGGCGAAGGCGGCGTCAACGTGCCGTCAAAAGAATTCCTGGAAGGTCTCCGCAAACTCTGCGACGACGCCGGACTCCTTCTCGTCTTCGACGAAGTCCAGACCGGATGCGCGCGAACCGGCGAATGGTTCGCTTATCAGCATTTCAACGTGACGCCCGACGTGATGACGCTCGCGAAAACGATCTGTAGCGGAGTCGCCGCCGGCGCCATGCTCACGAAACAAGAGTACGCCGCCGACCTGAGAAAAGGCATGCACGCCTCGACGTTCGGCGGTAATCCGATCGCGGCGGCGGCCGGTATCGCCACGATCAAAATGGTCGAAGACGAAGGTTACCTCGAACTCGCGAAGAAGGTCGAACAACACGTCAAAGATCGCATGAATAAGTGGAAGTCCGAGCTTGATATCGTCGCCGAAGTTCGCGGCGTCGGCGCTATGCTCGGGTGCGAACTGAAAGTCGACGGCTCCGTTTTCGTCCAACGTTGCATGGAGAACGGCGTCCTCATTAACTGCACGCACGGCAAAGTGATTCGACTCTTACCCGCCGTCAACACGCCGTTTGAAGTCTTCGACGAAGGTCTCGACGTTCTCGAAGACGCCCTTAAGAAAGGAGTGTAACGCTATGAAGAAACCGCGCCACATTCTGACGCTTTCCGACCTCACGGTCGACGAACTCAAAAACGTCTTTGAAATCGCCGAGGATCTGAAAGCGAAATACTTCCAAGGCGAGCGTCCTAAGAGACTCGACGGACAAGTTCTCGGAATGATCTTCGAAAAGATGTCGCTGAGAACGCGCGTCAGTTTTGAATCGGGTATGAGCGCGCTCGGCGGGTCTTCCATGCTGCTCGAAGAAAAACACATCGGACTCGGCACGAGAGAGTCGGTTAAAGACGTCTCGCGCGTGCTAAGCTCCATGGTCGACTGCATTGTCTTCCGCGCGAAACGGCACGAAACGGTCGAAGAATTCGCAAGTTATTCTTCCGTCCCCGTAATCAACGCGCTCACCGACAAGTCGCACCCGTGCCAAGCGCTCGCCGATATGCTCACGATCAAAGAAGAGTTCGGCTCCTTGGAAAACGTCTGCGTCGCGTGGGTCGGCGATTCCAATAACGTCGCCGCGAGCCTCGTCGAAGCGTGCTCCATGCTCGGTTGCAAAATCGTGATCTCGTCTCCGGACGGTTACAATTTCTCGCAAGAGGAAATCGCCGCGATGACCGGCCAACGTCAGCCCGGATTTGAACTCGCGCTCGTCAAAGACCCGCGCGAAGCCGTGCGCAGCGCCAACGTCGTCTACACCGACGTCTGGGTCAGCATGGGACAAGAAAGCGAAGAAGAAGAACGCAAAAAGGTCTTCCAGCCGTATCAAGTGAACGCCGATCTCATGAAGAACGCGCAACGCGACGCGATCTTCTTGCATTGTCTGCCGGCTCGACGCGGACTCGAAGTTACCGACGAAGTTATCGATTCGCCTCAAAGCCGCGTTATCCAAGAAGCCGCCAATCGTATGCACGCTCAAAAGGGCTTGCTCGTCTGGTTGCTCGAAAAGAAATAATTTCATCCGCAACGGCGACGCGTCGCGCAATTCGCGCCCTTTACGCGCCGCCGTCTTTTCATAAAAATTCCCCCTGAACAGAGGCGCCGTATGTTCATTTCACTAGATTGGATTTCTGATTTCGTCGACATTTCCGACCTCGATCCGAAAGTCGTCGCGGATCGACTCACTATGGCGACCGCCGAGGTCGAAGGTCTTTCGACGATTACGAGATTCGTCGACGGTGTTCTCGTCGGTGAAATTATCGAAGCGACTCCGTTCCAAACGGAAGAAGGCAAAACGCGAACCTTCTGCAAAGTCGACTGCGGCGAACGCGTCTACACGACCGTTTGCGGCGCTCCAAACGCGCGCGTCGGACTCAAAGCCCCATTCGCGCCCGCCGGCGTTACGCTCGGAGAAAAGAAAATCGAAGCCGCCGACGTCTACGGACGACCGAGCGAAGGCATTCTTTGCAGCGCCGCCGAACTCGGAATGAGCGACTGGCACGAAATCGTCTTCGAAATTCCCGCCAACGTAACGAACGGAACGAAATTCGCCGATCTCGTCCCCGCAACCGACACGCTCGTCGAAATCGACAATAAGAGCCTGACCCACCGTCCCGACCTCTGGGGACATTACGGCTTCGCGCGCGAACTCGCCGCCGTCTTCCACCGCGAACTCAAGCCGCTCCCACGCCTCTCCGTCGATCAGTTCGACGCCCTACCCGCATTCCCCGTCGCAATCGAAGACGAAAACTGCCTCTGCTATTCCGGTCTCGTCTTTAAAATTAAGTCGAAGGTCTGCGGCGTCCCCTCGCCTGTCAAGATGCAACGTCGACTCCACGCGCTCGGGCAACGCACGTACGACCTCCTCGTCGACCTCACGAACTACGTCTGCCTCGAACTCGGTCAGCCGACGCACGCCTTCGACGCCGACCTCGTCTCCAATATTCGCGTGGCGCCGATGGGCTGCGAAGGAACCTTCCGCACCCTCGACGGAAACGAACGCAAAATGATTCCGGAAGACATGATGATCTGCGACGGCCAGAAACCGGTCGCGATCGCCGGAATTATGGGCGGACTGGAAACGGAAATCACGTCGAAAACGACGCGCGTCATGCTCGAGTCGGCGAACTTCAAAGCGGCGCGCATTCGTCGCACGGCGCAACGCCTCGATCTCCGCACCGACGCCTCGCAACGATACGAAAAAACGCAGCCGCCGGCAAACGTGAAAGTCGGAACCGAACGCATCTTAAAGCTCGTCGAAGGGTCCGGCGTCGATTTCGAAGTCCAAACTCGCTTCTCCGTCGCCGGCGATCTCCACGATAAGACCCGATATATCGAACTTCCGCCCGGTCGCATGAATAAGCTCGTCGGCGTCGATTTCCCGCAAGAGAAAACGCTCGAAATCCTGCGCTCAATTCAATTTGAAGCCGACTTCCTGCCCGACGGAACGCTCCGCGTCGGCGTACCGCCGTTCCGTAGCGAAAAAGATATCTCCATCGAAGAGGATATCGTCGAAGAAGTTACGCGTATCTTCGGTTTCGACAATATTCAGCCGGTTCTGCCGGTCTCGCCGTTGCGCCCGTTGCACGTCGAAGAGTATATCCGCATGGAACACCGCGCGCGTCGCCTTCTCGCGCTCGCGTACGGATTCCTGGAAGTCCACAACTACGGATGGTTCAACGACTCCTGGCTCGCGAAGTTAGGCTACGATCCCGGCGAAACGCTCGAACTGCTTAACCCGGTCGCGCCGTACGAAGCGCGCCTCCGCACAACGTTGATCCCGAATCTTCTCGCGCTCGCGCCGAAGAATCGCCCCTTCCGAGACGCCTTCCGCGTTTTCGAACTCGGGCATGTTTACAAACTGAAAGGCAAGGTCGACGACCAGCGCAAGCCGAAGGACAGCGCCGAAAAATGCTCCGAAGAACGGCGACTCGCCGGCTTCAGCTACCTGCCTTCGAACTCCGGCGTCGACGATCACTACTACGAAATCAAAGCGGCGATCGAAGACCTCGGCAAAATCTTCCTGCAAAGCGGCGAAGAACTCCGCTTCATTCCGACGGAAGAATCGTCGATCCCGTGGAAGAAGCCCGATTATACCGTCGATATTGCGCTCGGCGACACGCGAATCGGCTCGATGGGCGTTCTCGACAAGGATCTCATGAACAAGGTCGTTTCCGAAGGCGGGCAAATCGTCTGGTTTGAAATTGAACTGGAAAAGTTCCCCGGCGCCTTGTATCCGGCTTTGACCTTCGTCGAACCGCCGAAATTCCCCGGAAGCTGGCAGGACTTCTCGCTCCTCTGGCCGATCGAGTCCGGTTACGAAGGCCTCAGCGCGAAACTCGACGAGTTCAAGCACCCGCTCCTCCAAAAGAGGGAATACGTTACCTTCTATAAAGGCAAGGGACTCGACAAAGGCGTTGCGAGCTACTCCTTCCGCTTCGAAATCGGCGCGCCTGACCACACCCTCTCCGGCGAAGAAATCGAAGACTTCCACCAAAAATTCCTCGATTTCATTAAGGCGAATAATATCGCGCTCCGCTAACCGACGCTTGAGCGCCTAGCCAACTCTCTGAACAACGTCGACAGGCAAAGGAACCTGTCGGCGTTGTTTTCATTTTCAGCGAAGAAAATCTTGGCGGAAAGAATGAGCGTTTACGCGACGTTTACCGGCGCGTCCCCAATGTGAAGAAAGAGAAAGACGCTACTCTTTCTCTCGAAATACGATCTTTTTGTGAAAACCGGCGATCTCTTCAACCTCACCTTGTTTGGCGAAGGTTCGATTGACGAACAGTTTGTTTTCGACTAAATCAATTCTCGCGACATCGTACGTCTCGTCGGTCTCGCGCGCAAATATGGCGCTGGATTCGATAAACCGCCGGTCAAAGTCCTGCGTCATTTGGTATACGAGCGACTTATCGTCAAAGTAAAAGGAAGTCGTTTGATCAATCGTCCGCAACGCAAAATTCTTGACGGTCTTTACGACTAAGACGATCTCGTCTTTATCGAACTCTTGGATATAGTCGCGACAATCGGAATAACGTTCGACGCTCTCTTTATAGTGTTCCGCAATATCCTTTTTCGTCAGTTTCCAATAGTACTCCTTCGGCGTTAAGGTAAAAGAACGCGAGACGTCGTCGCCTTTTATGTAATAGAGAAAAACAATAAGCGCGTCGTCGTTAGCGTTCCGCGACTCGCCGCGTAATTGATCGTTCATAACTTCCATCCGTCCGCAGACTTCCGCACGTTTCCGCGCGACGCGAGTCGCGCGCGCCGAATGGCTCTTCGACTGTTGATTAACATTTATATTTCATGCGTTTAGGCCAATACGCATTGCAATTGAAAACGCCCCGAATATGTCGTCGCGCTTTTCAACGACATATTCGGCGGCATATTCAGGACTTTGACGGACTATCGCCGTTCTTCTCAATCCTTTTTCAAACCTTTTGCGCTCAACGTAATATTTGCAGGAAGGTTTTCGATCGTTCGAGCGTCCAAGAACATCGGAGTCGCCTTCTCGGAAAAAGCGCGATAGCTTTCCGACTCCATATATCGCTCGCGCGCCTCTTGATCGCGATACAACTCCATCGTGTGGATAATATTGGGATTGTCGTGTTCCGCCGTAACAAAGATCCCCATAACGCCCTCGTCTTCGTCGACGGCGCGAACCGCTTCCGACTTCGCAAGACGCTGATAGTCCCAAAGTTTCTCCGGCGCCACTTCGTATCGCCTCATAACGACGACCGTTGCGACGCCTTCTTCCTTCTGCTCCAAGACAATACCGTTGACCTCCAAAATGCGAAGACTCTTTAAGATCGGGAACCTTGCGGCGCGATAATCCTGAAACGCCTCGCTCGTACTGTGGATACGATACGCCTCGTAGCCTTCGTAAATCTCCAAAAGCCGCATGACGTCGCGATTCGACTCGTCGACGCCGCCGTAGAGCATATACGTTCCGGCCTCCTGAGCCGCCTGAGGCCCGACCGTCTTCGCCGCGATCTCGCCCATCGCCTTCATATTACCCGGCGTGGATTCGAGAACCGCCCAGTGCACCATCGGCATATTCCCTTCCGGCGTGCGCACCGAACGCGCCGACGCCGACGAAAACGCGAACGAAAACGCCGACGACGACGCAATTAAACAAAGGAGAACGCGAACCTTCCAACTCATACGATTTTTCATAGCGAAGACCTCCCTACCTCGTTACTTTCCGGCGAAATCGGCAAAATTCACGGCGATCTTAGCCGCCGTAAACGATCGAACCTCGTAGTCCGCCATACCGTCCGCATAGTAGACGTCCTCCTGCAGGATCGCTTCGACCTCTTCGCGAGTCGCCGCCGCGCTAATCATAACGCCTGCCATCTTCGCGTCCGTATACGGTCCCACCAAAATGAAGTCGCCGCTCTCAAAATGACGGCTAAACCACGCGACGTGCCGTTGAAACAGCTCCTCTTCCTTCCCTGCGGGGATTCTTTCCGGCTTTAACGTCTCAGTAATAATAAACATGATCGTCCCTTCTACGCTGAAATCTGACGCCTGATCCAAACGTCTCGTTGCAAATAAAGTTAAAAATGATGATCAAACGATTTAAAAGGGGTTCGGAAGCAACGCCGCCGCGTTCTCGACATAGACCTGCTTCATCCAATTCCGAGCGGTCAGTTCGCGATCGAGCGCCCCCTTCTTCTTGAGAAGGATCGGCGCCAAAACGTAGGGATAATCGCTCCCGTAAACGATCCGCCCCTTATCCGCAACGTCGAGAAGCATATTCATTTCTTCCGGCATGGGGTCGCCTGCCAGGTCAAAATAGAGCTTGCCGAATCCGGTTTCGAGATCGACCGGCTCCATCATTTTGAGGGTCGAAAGCAATTCAAACATTCCCTTGGCGCGCTGTTTCATATAGGGCAAAAAGGACCCGGTATGCGGAACGACCATGCGAATATTCGGATAGCGTTCCAAGGTCCCGTTCGCCAGAAGATTGAGAACGGCGCGCGTCGTGTCCGTCGGATATTCAAAGAGCGCCATAACGCGCCCGGTTACGACCGATCCGCGCGGCAGACTTCGCGCCGGACTCGGATGCAGCACGACGAGCGCTCGTCGCCGATCGAGTTCCGCAAAGATTTCGTCCATGCTCGGGTCGCCTAAATAGACGCCGTCGCTATTCGAGGCGACCTTTACTCCCAACGCGCCGAGTTCCTCTATTGAATAGCGGATTTCCTCGAGGGAGCTTTTGACGTCGGGCATAGGCAGCGCCGCAACGAAGCCGAATTTATCGGGATTCGCGCGACACAGTTCCGCCGTTTCCTCGTTGATTTCGCGTGCGATCCGCGCCGCCAGTTTCGCGTCGCCTCGATAAATGTGCGGCGTCGGCAAAGAGAGTATGGAGTAATCGACGTTCGCGGCCGTCATGAATTCCAAGTGCGCTTCCAGCGTCCACTTCGGCATTGGGAAGCCTTCCTCGGCGGCGTCGATCCCCAATTCTTTCAAGCCGCGAACGTACGACGGCAGAATCGCGTGGCTATGAAAATCAATCTTTTTGCCTGGCGGAAACGCGACCGGCGAGCCTGCGCCGCTCAAATTCGTTCGACGTTCCTCACCGCGCGCCGCCTCGTCCCCGCATGCCAGCATAGAAATCGCTCCCAAACCGGAGAGTTTCAAAAAATCCCGTCGATCCTGCATTGTCTCTCGTTCCTTTATATGTCGCGCGTTCTACGAAGTTCGTTCCGACGCTCCAAAGTCGTTTTCTAGACGAAACCATAGACGAATCCCATTTCCATTTCGTCCATTTCAAGATTCGGCGTCTTGCGGGATTCTTTCATTTGGCGTCTCTCCGATCGAAAGGCGTCGTCTATCTGGCTTACCGGCGTTACCGATATTATGGCGTTCAGAATCGCAGACGTCAATAAAGGCGAGGAACGCTTTTCCCCAATCTCGATACGTTAGCTTCGGATAATCTCGCGCAAACCCGGGGTTCGTTGCGACACGAACCGCCTCGAAGTCGATCGTTAAGGCGGAATCGACGAGCGGAGTCGTCGAGCGGAATCATATCGTCAACGAAGACAGGTTAACGTCGCGCGAAGGCGTCTACGCCGTTGACAAAGGGACAACAGGCGCCGTCGTCGCCGCCGCCTTGATCGACGAATACGTTCTTAAGGCGTCAGGAATTCGAGTCCGCAGTTCGAGGAGACGGTTATGAAACGGCTTTTCGGTTTATTAAGCGGCTTTCTAAAACGACAATGTTTGATTGTCCTTTAACCAAGCCTTCGCTTTCTTTCACCGCGCCTTTTTCTCCGTAACAGCCTCCTTAGCCTCCTTCCGTTTATTCGAGAATGGAAGGTTCAATCGATGAAATCGTCGAGCGCGTCGCTCTGCGAGACTTTGGGCAAAGACGACTCTTTTTATTACCGCAGGCTTGAATCGTCTCACCCTCAAGTCATACAATAACGCTTCGTTGCGGTGAGAATCTTGGCGATTGATTCAGCGGCTCGAGACGACGGTTATGACACAGTTTCTACCTCCCCATCACTCATTCCGTTTTCTTGGTGAGATTCGTCGATCCTAAGGCTTTTCTGTTTTAATTCGACAACAAGCCCATAAAACATGTACAGAATATATGTACATAGTATAGGGAAAACCCATGTTTCACTTAATGTATCTACGATCAAATTGATTATTACAATTATGCTATAGAAATTTACATTCATTGACAGTATGATATCTTGTATTCTTGCAAGAGTGTCAGGGAGAGATTCCGATTCCGAGTGAAGTGGGAAAGGAAGTAAAACAAACACTTCGTAGATAACAAGTAACTCCACTCGTTGAGGTTTAAATAGCTGGAAGTTTTCCCTCACTAACAACTTTGATGAACGGTATTCTTTATAAATAAATTGAAACACCTTTTTTTCCCATGCAGGAAAAGAGAATATGCGTTCCTTTCGAATTTTGTCAAAAAGAGAACATAAGATTCCATGAATAACAAAGACGAGGGGAATATATGAAAAGCCAGTCGACGTTCGTTTTGAAAATATAATAAAGGGATATTCGCATACATCTGCTAAAGGGAAATTATCGTAATAAATATATATTTTGGACACAAGGTAGCATAACGCCAGTATCAACAAAATTAACATTGACGTAAATCCATTGAGCAACCAGTATAGACTTCGCATACTAATTATTCCTTATAAATTGATTATATTGATCTTTGATGTAATACATAAACAGGTTTCGGAGCTCCCCAACGAAATACGTATGCCTCCCCTCCACCTCAAAGTTAAAAACGCCCGCCTTCTCGCTCAGCGTCTCTCGTTCGACGAACGCGACCTTATCG
>ONGM01000039.1 GCA_900317365.1 uncultured Planctomycetota bacterium | reverse complement strand
CGGAGAGGACAGGATTTGAACCTGCGGAACCCTTACGAGCTCACGGGTTTAGCAAACCCGCGCATTCGACCACTCTGCCACCTCTCCAAAAGGTAACGAGAGTATACACGATTTTCCGAATTGCGCAAGCCCTTTTCTTAAAAAAAACGTCAATTGTTTTGCGGACAAAAAAAGAAGCCGGATTTCACGACTTGAACGGGCGGAAATCCGACTTGAAAAGTTTGCCGAGTTCAAAGACCCGACCGCTAATCAACGGCTCTTCTTGACCTTTTTGAGAACTTTTTTGGGTGATTTGGCGACGGATTCAACGACGACCGGCGCGGAAGCAGCGACTCTTCTCACTTTTTTAACAACCTTTTTGCGCGAAGTTTTGCGACTTCGTTGACGTTGAACCTGGGAAACCATCATTTTACCAGGTTTGAAGGCTACCGTTTCGTGCTCCGGAACCCAAACTTCTTCGCTCGTGCGAGGATTACGCGCAATGCGCGCGACACGCTCTTTGACCTTGAATACGCCAAAATTGCGAAGTTCAATTCGACCGTCTTGAACGAGGACTTCTATTATCGACTCAAACGTCTTTTGAACGATCTCCTTCACCAATTGTTGGGAAAGATCCGTTTTCTCCGAAACCAAACGGACAATATCTTTTTTTGTCATCTTGCCGCCTTTAGTTAGTCATTGTATTAACCTAAACTAAGCTTTGCGCCGTTAATTTTGCGCAATACGCGCTTGATATTTTAGTTAAAAGCCTTGACGTGTCAATAACTCATTTTAAAAAATATTGGTATTATGGCTTTTACGAATGTTGACACGATACATTTCGCGGCTCTGTAAAGACTAACGAATTGCTCTAAAGCGCGTAGTTATTGAAGTTGTAGATGAACTTGACCTGACTAAAGCGCACGCTTCGGTTTAGTTGTTTGGGGTAACGTAGAATCTTTCGAGGTTGACGCCGCCTTTGAGTTCCTCATGAATGAGCTGTATTCGATTCTCGAGGAGTTCGATCTTTCTTCGCAACTCCGTGATTGCGGGATCTTCCCGTTCCTCCGTTCTGTGAGAGCGAGCGACTTGCGGATATTTAAGGTGTCTTGTTAGCGCGGAGAAGAAAAACAAGGGATCGCGTCCTTGCGCCGCGCGAGCAATGCGTCCTTCCTGCTCGCCAAACAAGACCGGTTGCGGCGTTTCGTCTTCTTTTAACTGATAATGTTTGCTTCGAACATAGACGAGTTTGCCAATGTCGACAAACCCGATCTGCCGTCGTAAGACAACGTTGATCCAATATTGCCAATCTTCATTGAAAATAGGATCGCGCGAGATTGCGTCAAGACCCCTGTCGTATCCGAGTCGATTTCTGCATATCGTTTCGAACTCGTAGAAAAAGACGCCTTGCGGGGACGGGTCTTGCGAAAGATAACGCGCCCCGTTTTCCAGAATCTGCAACGCGATAAGAATGTCGAATCGACCTTCTTCGCGTTCCGCTTCTTGCATTACGTACGTTTGGAAAGGCGCGAAATAATGCTGCAAGCGTTTCATTGCGAGACTCATCTTGCCGGAAAGTCGGACTTCGGCAAGCATGAAACTAACGGCGAGCGGGAGTTTCGTTGAGTTGAGCAATTCGCTTTGCATTCCGCGCAAGACGTCTTGCGTT
The DNA here is from genome assembly GCA_900317365.1 of uncultured Planctomycetota bacterium. Lineage (GTDB taxonomy): Bacteria > Planctomycetota > Planctomycetia > Pirellulales > Thermoguttaceae > RUG369. Next base: position 31,411 of record ONGM01000039.1, on the reverse strand, counting down.
GAAAATCCGTCGAGAAGTCTTTCGCGAAAAGCCTTGAAAAAAAAGACTTGTTCGACATATTCTTCTTTGCTTAGCGTCATAGTAATCTTTTCTTGTAAGGAACTGTCAACGAATAGGAGGCGCGAAACGTCTTTCCGCGTAACCCCGATGAAAAGCGTCGGGGGAATCGTCGATCGAAAGGGACGTCTTCGAGGAAGCGGCGCCGGATTATTTGCGGAAACACGAATCGCAGATCGACGTTTCAAAACGATTCGGTACGACTCAAAATATCGTTCGGGAAACGGGAGCCAATTTCGAGGGTGATTTGCGCATGACGAAATCGGAAGCCTTTCGGTCACTTTCTACAGCAACGTATATTGTACTTAGATTTTAGTTTTTTTACCGACAACATTTTTCTTTTCGCGCGCCTATATCTGGAAATACGTCGGATCGTCGAGAATAAACTTGCGCGAAGAGCGCCTAGTTGTTGGGTTAAACCGCAGTTTCGAAAAGGACGAAGAAATGAAAGGCGCCGGTCAAAGGCGTAGAGTTCGTGTGAGAGATTCGCTTTCGTAATGGAGTCGTCGTCATTTCGATAAGCGGAGGCGGTATGGGGTCGGCGAACGGAGTCTCCGCGAAACTTTGCGACAAACGGACGAGGACGAGACGAAGAGTCTTTTTGGGGGAGCCGCTTAGCGGTTCGCGTGTTTAGCGTCGTCATGGTTGGAATAGGACGAACCGCAGAGAAGCAAGATCGTATTTAACGATAGTTTTCTTCGATGAATCTCGACGTTTCATGATCGACGCGTCGAGCGCTCAGACCTTCGCTCTTGGCGACGCGAGATTTTCCGACGGACGGCCACGGTTCAACGACGGCAAATTCCGGAACGATCTCCAGAAGTTGATCGACCAGCGTCGTCGCAACGTACTCAAAGGGCGTGTTGCGACTTGAGCGTTGCAACTGTCTTGCGGTTTTCATGACTCTCAGAAGGAGCGCGCGATTGCGAATAGGATCCGACGTGTTCGAATCGAAAGGCAAGAGTTCAGGAAGCGGAACGTCGAGAACTTCGCTCCAGTCGAAGAGTTGACTAAGCGTCAAATTGGAATCGGGCTCGGACTGTCGCGCGGCTTCGTCGACGGAGACTCCGAGTTTACGCGCGCATTGCTCCAGCGTTAGCTCCTGATTTCGCAACGTTTCCGCGATATAATGCCGTCGACCGATGCGGCGTTCGCTTATATCTTCGTCAGAGACTTCTTGTCTTTGACCGGCGGCGCTCGCTTTTGATTGAATGCGAGCGTTTTGCGCGGCGGAGTCTCCGTCGTTTTCGCGAACTGCACGCTTTTCGCTCGGAGGCGCTACAATTGGACGACCGTTCCTCTGGTCGAAAACGCTACAAATTTGTGCGCTCGGCATTTCCTTGCTCCTTACCAACGATAATAACTCAAATCAGTCCGCAAAGTCTACTCCGCGTTCCTGAGAATGAATGCAAAGACTACGCCTTGAATCGATTTGCATGAATGGAATTGGTTTGGCGTCCGCAGTAACAAACGGCGTCGCCGCGACTCTCTGAAATCGTTAGACGGAGATTTTTGTTCAAAGTTCCAAAACGAATCTTTAGCGAAGCTTTGAAACAAAACTTGGCAAGATAGACAAAAGATAATAAGAAATCCGCGCAAACCGGACTTTGTCGACGTTTGCGCGGATTTGATCGAACGCGTTAAGCGTGAAACGGAGCAATGGGAGTTAGGTAATACGACGCTGTTCGACGTCGTCTCCGGAGTCGTCCATTTCGCGTTTGCGATACCACACACGAATCGGAACTTCGCCGATCGGTAACTCGTCTCTGATAACGTTCAGTAGGAAGCGACGATAACTCGGCGTGAACGCGTCGGGCATGTTGCAGAAGACAATAATGGTCGGCGGAGCGGTCGAAGCCTGCGTCGCGTAGTATATTTTCGGCTTACGGTAATGGAAAAGCGGCGGCGGCGTGTGATTGATCGCGGCGGCCAACAATTTATTGAGCTTGCTCGTCGGGACTCTCATTCGACTCTGACGGAAAAGAGCGCTTGCGTGTTGTAAGAGTTTTTGAACGTTTTTGCCCGTCATTCCCGTAATGAAAGCGATCGGGACGTGCCACATCGTCGCGAACGTTTCGCGCAAATAATCCGCCCAGCGACTCGTCGGCATATTATACGCGACCATTTTGTCCCATTTATTGACGACGAAGATGCACGGCTTATTATATGACTCAATGAGCGAAACGAGCTGTTTGTCCATCTTAGCGATCTGCGAAGAGCAGTCGAAGAACATAAAGACGACGTCCGCCATTCGTATGCTACGTTCGGCGCGCGTAAGAGCGTAGAAATCAAGATCGGACCCGACGCTCTTTTTACGCATAAATCCCGGCGTGTCGATCGCGATAAACGACTTTCCGTCCATTTCGAAACGGACGTCGACGCAATCGCGAGTCGTTCCGGGAATCGGACTCGCAATGACTCTTTCTTCGCGCGCAAGCGTGTTGACAAACGTGCTTTTTCCGACGTTTCGACGACCGACGATCGCAATTTTCATTTCCGGCTCGCGATATTCGTCGGAGTTGTCAAAAAACGCGGAGATCGGAATAGCGCGCTCGATCGCGTCCATAAGGGCGACGCGTCCGCGCTTCTGCTTGGCGCTGACGGCGACGACTCCCCAACCGAATTTGTGAAATTCGCGCGCGTCGTGCTCTTGCGTCTCGCCGTCGCACTTGTTGGCGACGAGAAGAATCGGCGTCTGCAACTTCCTGAGGCGTTCGGCGACGTACTGGTCGAGCGGAGCCATACCGTCGCGCGCGTCAACGACAAAAAGAATCAAATCGGCGGAATTGATCGCGATTTCAATTTGCGCTTCGACGTCGGCGGAAAGGTCGTCCTTATCGACGACTCCTATGCCGCCGGAGTCGATCAGTTCGATATATCGAGCGGAAATCTTCGGCGCTTCCTGCGTTTCTTCCGTAGCCTCGCTATCCAATCCGCCGCCCTCGTCGGCGCTTTGAACGTCGCCTGTCGTCTCTTTGTCGGCGGTTTTGACCTTTTCCGGCGCCTTATCTAATTCCGCGTCGTCTAATTCCGAGTCGTTTTCCGATTCCACGCCGACGTTAGACGCAGACGACTCGCCGGTGATCTCGTCGACCAGGTATTTCTCGTCGACTCCGTCGAGACCAATATCCAGAAGAAACGAAACGCGGTCGCGCGTTACGCCTGCGACCGAATCGACAATCGACACGCGTTCGCCGATCAGCCAATTGAAAATGCTTGACTTACCAACGTTGGGGCGACCAATGATCGCAACCTTTGCAATTCCCATCGCTCCTGCTTTTCTTTCTCGTTATCCCAGCGAACGTCGACGTCTATGATGACGCCCTATGGTGATTGTCCGTGAATCGTCGCTAGTATTTTTCCAGAATCAATCCAAAAGATCGTCCGGTGTTCGCATGGCTTAATTTCATGAAGGTGGGTTTAACGACCTTGCGCGGCGCGTCCTTGACAACGTTGATCGGACAATCCTCGGCGACGTTTTCGCAGTTTCTCGTGGCGGGAACGACGCCATTGGAAAGCGCGAGGAGTGAGGCGGCGAGTTCGACGGCGCCGGCGCCGCTACCAAGATTGCCAATATGTCCGGCGACGGAGAAGACAGGGACGTCGCCGAGCGTTCGAGCGATTCCTTGCGCTTCGAGCTTGTCGTCGTCTAGTCCGAAGGCGTTGGCGTTCACATGGTCAAGGTCGGCGGGCTTGAGGTCGGCGACTCGCAACGTCTCTTTGACGACGCTTTCAACCGCTTCCTGTCGAGAGCCGAATTTTCCCGTCGGATGAAGTCTTTCGGCGAACCCTTTGACCAACGCCAACGGTTTGGCGCCGCGCGCTTCGGCGAACTCGCGACTTTCGAGGACGAAAACGCCGGAACCTTCGCCGACGACCGTTCCTGCGCGCCGAGCGTCAAACGGGCGAGGATGCTCTTGAGGATTCTCGGTTCGCGGAGCAAGACTGTAAGCGCCGGAACGCGCGAGAATCGTCGGGTTCACTTTATTGCCGACGCCGCCTACGATCATGACGTCTGCGGCGCCGCGCTCGATAATACGGCAAGCTTCCATAATCGCCGCCAAACTCGAACCGCGATCGAGATTCAACGTGTTGTTCGGTCCGCGCGCGTCGAGGGTAATAGCGACGTGCGACGCCACCATATTCGGCAAGTATCGCAACATCCAGAGCGGCATGATTTTGTCAATCGAAGCCGGACCCCACTTAGAAAAATCAAACCGACCGTCTGCGACGCAGTCTTTGAACGCGTCTTTGAGCAACCCTAATTCCGTGCCGATCAGATCGCAACCGAAAACGCAACCGATTCGATCAGGATCAACGGAGCGAGAACCTTCTTCGAGATTTATTCCGGCGTTTTGACAAGCCAACAACGCCGCTACGATACCCATTTGGATATCGCGACTCATAACTTTGATGTTTTTGCGCGGTTTGATATAGTCTTTAGGATGAAAATCCGGAACTTCACTACCAATCGGACGCCGTTCTAATTGCGTGTTGACGGAATCGAGATATCCAACGCCGCTCTTGCCTTCTATCAGAGCGTTCCAGAAGGAATCAAGTTCAATTCCAATAGGACTCAAAATCCCCAGCCCGGTGACAACGATTTCTCTTTTGCCCATAATTCACACGCAGTTTATAGCCTTCAAGGTTCCTAGAATCTTCATTCTAAGCTCCACGCCGCTACGATTAGCGGCGTTAAAGTCAAACGAATCCACGCCCCATAAAGACGGTCGTTTGCTAAACGACGCGCGCAAAACGCGACGTCGCTTCTCACCAATGCTATCCAAATCGTTCCTCTTAACAACCCCCCGTTAGTAAAAAAAACGAACCTTTGATATTGTTACAAAAAGATTGGCAATTCTGTCGAAAGTAGGGATTGTATCGATCGACTATGCGAATAAAAGAAAGAATTGTTGAGGCGTTTACTCTATCGACTGTTTTCTTCACTCTTTACCAGCTCCTTTTTTCCGATCCTTGGGGATTGCGCGCTTCCTCTCGTTAAGTTTCTTTGCAGTAGAGCGCAAGGAAAAAAGTAATATTTTTCCTTTTTTAAGAAACTCAGCCGGGCTTGCGCGGTTTAAGAAACTGACGGGACGCTTAATTCATTGAGAAGGGAAAGAAGGGAAGAGCGTCTCGCCGCGCAAAATTGCTACAATGGCGAGTGTGAAAAAATTAACGAACGCCTTGTTTTCGTCTATTGTCGCCGTTTGGAATAACGGCTTTCGACGATGACAAGGAATATGTCGAAAGGAAATACCTAGTATGAGAAAAAAGCTAATCGCGAGCGTCGCGCTATTGGCGCTCTGCGCCTCAACTTCTCTAGTAGACGCGCAAACGCGCGGACGAACGGGTCAATCGCGGACGTCGACGAGAACGACGACGCCCTCAGAATCAGGCGCGGCGGGCGCGTCGGAACGACCTGCTAATCAGTCGCCTGCGTCGACGGCTCCTAACGCTGTCGGCGAACCTCGTCGCGGCGATATGCAGCGACCTGAGAGAGGATCGTTTCGAGGCGGCGGCGCCTTCGCGCTGATGGGCGTGCAAATGCGCGTTTATCAGTCCGCGCGGAGCGAAGACGGCAAAGTGAAAATCGCTCCGTTTGTTACCGAATTCATGAAGGCTGTGAATGAAGCGGACGCGGACTCCGACGGCGTTTTGTCGGCGGACGAACTTGCGAAGCTGCAAGAGTCCATGCGTCCTCAAGGCGCTCCGAACGGCGGCGGACCGGGCGGACCGGGCGGACCGGGCGCGCCGGGTCAAAATCGAGGCGGTCGACGCAACGGCGTTGGAGCGCGCGGCGAAGACGAGTCTGCGTACAACGTCTCGACCGACGACCTCCTCGTTAGGGCGCAGCAGGACGATCGGGCTAGCGGCGGTCGCCAGCGTCCGAACGGAGCCGGCGGTCCTGAACGCGGGCAACGCAACGGCGCTCCGGGCGGTTTCCGACAAGGCGCTCCGAATATGGAACCGACGGGTATTTTCAAGGCGATCCAAGACGCTTCGAGCGAAGACGGCTCCGTCGATCTGAAGAAATTTGAAGCCGGTTTGAAAGAGGCGTTGCAGAAAGCGGACGCCGATAACGACGGGGCGCTCGACGACGCGGAATGGCGGACCTTCAGCGGATTTGGCGGCGCTCCCCAGTTCGGCGGCGGTCCCGGCGGTTTTGGCGGACCTGGAGCAATGCCGCCCGGAATGGAGAATCAATTCCGCGCCATGTCGATTTCGATGTTTTTGCGCCAGGCTACGGACGCGTCTAAGACTGAAGACGGAAAAGTCGACGTGAAAAAGTTTGTCGCCGAGTACAAAAAGATTTTGACGGAAGCGGACGCCGATAAGAACGGCAAGTTGAACCAAGAGGAGATGCAAAAGCTCCAAGAGAAGGCGCGCGAGTCGTTGGGCGATATGTTCGGCGGTCGCGGACGCGGCGGCGCTCCCGGTGGATTCGGCGGACCTGGCGGATTTGGCGGCAGAGGTCCCGGACAAGGCGGTTTTCCCCAAGAAGCGCGAACGGAAGACGGGCGCATCGATTTGTCAAAGATCGACGACAACACGCCGTTCAAAGAAGGTCTGACTGAGGCGGACGCGAACGGCGACGGTTTCATCGATCAAGACGAAGAAGCGGAGATGCAGAATCAAATGCGCGAGCGCTTCCAAGGCGGTCGCGGCGAACCGGGACAAAACGGCGGCGGTCGCGAGAACTTCGGTCGTCCGGGCAATAGAAACAACAACGCAGGTCGCGCAAACCGTCGCGACACGTCCGCGCTGGAAATGAACGCGAATTTCGTTATGGACGCGGAGACCATTATTCGCGGTCAGGAGAACAATGACCGCGGCGGCGCCAGAAACGGCGACGGCGGACGCAACGGCGGTCCCGGTTTCGGTCGACCTGGCGGCGGTCCTGGATTCGGCGGCGCCGGTTTCGGCGGTCCTGGTTTCGGCGGTCCGGGCTTTGGCGGTCCGGGCTTTGGCGGCGGCCAGAATTCCGTGCAAGCGGCTGTGGCAAAAGCTTTTACTGAAAATGGCGATCTGGTTGTCGCCGATTTCGAAAAGACGTTGACGCAATTGCTTAACGACGCCGACAACGAAGACGACGGTTTGCTCGATTCTCTGGAACAGCGCGACGCGTTTGGTATGCAGCTCGTTTTTCCTGAGCGTCCTGAAGGAGGCGAGAACGTCGGCGGTCCCGGCCCGCGTCGACCTGGCGGCGAAAACGGCGCGCGCGATCAACAACGCGGCGGACGCGGCGCGGACGATCAGCGACGCGGCGGACCGAATGGAAACGGTCGTAACGGCGGCGCGCCGGGTATGGATATGCAAAACGGCGGCGCCGATCTCATGCGCGCAAGAATGATCCCGACCCCGGATCCGAACTTCTTCGTCGGCGTTGCGTCAAATCCGAATTTCAAATTCTCCAAGCCCTTTAAAAAGGACGCCGGCGCGGCGGAGAAGGTTGCGATTGAAACGGATTACGTCATGGGTAAGTACGAAGTTCGAAATCGCGAGTACAAGGAATTCGTCGACGACACCGGTCGCAAAGAGCTTCCTTCCTCTTGGGTTGACGGAACTTACGCCAAAGGAACGAAAAACAATCCCGTCGTTGGCGTTACTCTGAAGGACGCCGAGGACTATTGCGAGTGGCTGTCGAAGAAGTACGAAGGATGGTCGTTCCGCCTGCCTACGGAAGCGGAATTTGAGAACGCGGCCGCAGGTCCTCGAAGACAAGCGTATCCTTGGGGCACGGCTTCCGGCTACGCTTTCGCTAAGAATAAATTAACGACGAACTGTCAGTATAACGCCGCCGTAATCGCCGACCTCATTGAAAACGACGAGTCGGTAAAGATCAACGACGAAACGAAAAAGGTTTCCGACCTTGTAACGATCTCCTCGAAAGGCGCTGTTACGAAAGGTTGGCGCGACACGAAGACGAAGACCGGATTCACATACTCGAAGGACTTTGTCGAAAAAGCCAAATTGGGCGCGTATCTCGTTCCAGTTTATAAATACGCGGAAAATCGCAGTCCTTACGGTTGCATCGGCATGGTTGGCAACGCGGCCGAATGGACGTCGACCGTAGTGGACGGTAAAAACGTCGTTCGCGGCGGATCATGGTACTCCGGCGCCGAGGAATGCACCGCCGTCTATCGCGGCGAAACGCAAGATCCGCAAAAGAGCGCGCCGACCGTCGGTTTCCGCGTCGTTGCCGAACGCGTTGAATAGTTGAATACCGGATCGCGCATACGATTCGAATGCAAAGCGGAAGTTCTGAGATCGTTTCGATTCGGAACTTCCGCTTTTAATTTTAGAACGATCGGGACTATGCGAACCTGCCGACGAAACCGCCTACGTCAACCGAAGACGCTGATCAAAAGCGTAGACCAAGTCTATGGTCGTCGACGGAAAAAATGGGAATGGATAAATTTGGAGCGTCGCCTTTTACACGCGACCGCTCTGCAGCCACTTGTTCACGTTCTCTTCGAACTCGTCCTGGGACGGTTCCAATCCTTTTGCGAGGTTATCGGCGTATTCTTGGCGCATTTTCGCAAGAGCTACGTTAAGATTGCCGGAAAGGGAAGCGGTCGCGCGTTCAAAGAAGGGAACGCCGTCGAGATGGTCGGTTTCATGCTGAATAATGCGCGCTTCCAGTCCCTTCCAGTAGTACGTTTGCAGTTGCCCCTTGAGATCGACCGCTTGAAATTTGACTTCCCGCGCGCGCGGAATAATCAGACGAAGTTTCGGATAGCTCAAGCAACCTTCTTCGTCTTCAACGTTGCCGCGAAGCTTGAGAATCGTCGGGTTGATCAGCACGTGTTCGCTGTCCTTTTGTTCGCGATCGCCGGTGGGGTTGACGACAATAAGTCGGTACGGAAGGTCAACTTGATTGGCCGCCAAGCCTACCCCGTTATGCTCGTACATCAAATCAAACATTTCAGCGACTATGTCGCGAATAACGCCGTCAATTTTTTTGAGGGGTTTGCTTTGAAAAGTGAGCATGGGATGGGGATATTTTACGACGCGCATAGTGTTTTTTTCCCTTTCGTGTATAATATCGGGTGCGAGCGCGGAACTCGCAAATTTAAAACGAGACCGTATTATAACGGCAACTCGAGTTTGCGACAAGACGCGGACGAAAAAGAGGACTTGGTAATGAAACGTGGAAAACAGTCGCAAGAAACGCAGTTAGTTTCTCCGTCTCGCGGACGCGTTCTCCGCAGTTTGCGAGAGTGGAGCGGTTCGAGCGTTGGATCTCTTGTTTTTCACGCGATCCTTCTTTTCGTTCTCTTCGTCGCATTGCGTAGCGGCACGGACGGCGGGTTGGGGAAGTTGCGAAACACGGACGAAATCGGCATTGTTCTTTCCGACTCCCAGAATCGCCAAGACGACGCGCAACTTACGGAGGAAGGCGGCGAAGTGCGACATGACGAAGTCGAGGAACGTCGGCGCGACCTTCAGCAGACGTCCTCCGACGCTTCGACGAATGCGGAATCGTCCGTATTTCTGCCGTCGAACGAAATCGGAGCCGGGGCGTCGAAGAGCGACGTCGTCGGGGATCCTCTTCAAAGACTGAGCGCTAGTTCGTCGTCGTCGCAGACTTCTTCGACGCATGGACAAGTCGTCGGATTTGGCGGCGCTAAAGGGTCGGGACGCAAGTTCGTCTACGTAATCGATCATTCGGACAGTATGAGTTGGCGGGGCGGTCGACCGATGCGTCGCGCGTTGTCGGAAGCGACGGCGAGCGTTAAGAGTCTCGACGCGAAGCAAGGCGCCAATAAGTTTCAAATCGTCGTATTCAATCACGACGTGGAAGTGTTTCGGAACGGGTCGACGTTGCTTGACGTAACGCCGCAGAATAAGTCTGACGCGTTGAAGTTTCTTAGTTCCGTTTCGGCGTCAGGCGGCACCGCTCCGGAGCAGGCGCTCGTCAAGGCGCTTTTAATGAAGCCGGACGTCGTTTTCTTTTTAACCGACGCCGACGAAGAGCTTCCGGAATCGTCGCTCGCGCATCTTCAAGAAGTGCGTCGGACGAATAACGTCAAACAGATATGCGTTATCGAATTTGGACAGTCGTCGCCGACTCCGAAACGTTCTTTTCGTCGTTTAGCGGCGGAAAACGGCGGCGATTACGTTTTCCGGGACGTCGATCAGATGTAAAACTTTTCTTCAAGACCGCTTTGTCTCTGGACGTAGCGTTCGCTCCGTTTTAGAATGTTATTGACTTTTGTTCTCGAATTGCGATACTGATAGATAGACGCGTTCGATAACCGTAACGGTAAAAGGATTTTTCATGAGATTCACGCCTTCACTTAGAGATTCGCGCATTCAAGTCGTATTGCTTGCGCTATGTGCGACTTTGTTTTACGTCGACGCAATTCGAGATATTCGGGCGGCGGACGAGCCTTCGTCTGCGCTTTCTATGGAGAGAATCTACGCGTCGGGTGAATTTTCCGAGCGCGGCGTGAGTTTGAAGTGGGCTCCTTCCGGAAGTTCCTTTCTTAAGCGTGAGAAATCGTCAAAGGGGAATTATCAAGATATTGTTTTTGAGTCGTTAGACGGTGAAAAGACGGTCGTCGTGAGCGGGGACGAGTTGATTCCGAAAGACGGCGAGTCCGCTAGGCCGGTCGCCGTCGACAGCTTTGAAATATCGCGCGACGCCAACCTTGTTCTCATCTATTCCAATTCGCGGCGCGTTTGGCGACAAAACACGCGCGGCGATTATTGGATTCGCGATCGCAAACACGACGTCTTTCGTAAATTAGGCGGCGATTTTGCAACGCCTTCGTCGTTGCAATTCGCTAAGTTCTCCCCGGACGGCGCTCGCGTCGCTTATGTTTTCAAGAATAACGTTTACGTCGAAGAGATCGTTTCCGGACGAATTACGCAGTTGACCAGCGACGGATCGACCGACGTTATTAACGGAACGTTTGACTGGGTCTACGAAGAGGAATTCTATTGTCGCGACGGTTTTCGATGGTCTCCGGACGGAAAGAAAATCGCGTTTTGGCGTTTGGATTCTTCCCGGGAGCCTGAGTTTGTTATGCTCGACGACGTCGGACTCTCTACCGTTACCGGCGCCACGCGAATTGAAGTCTCGCAAATTAACGGCGATTTTCAAGACGCGTCGATCGGACAGTTAGCCGCCGACGCAAAAGAGAAGGGCGCCACTAGCGCCGATCAAAAGAACGAAGCTCTAAAATCATATCCGTCGTTGGTCGCCTTTAAATATCCGAGAGTCGGTTGCGAAAACGCCGACGTCTCGATCGGCGTCGTTACGCTGCCGGAACTTGGCGCCGAAAACTTCAATATTGAAGCCAACACGCGTTTCATCGATTTCGCCGACTCCGGTGAATATTATCTGCCCGGTATGGAATGGTATGACGGCGAGCTTGGACTCGTTGTTCAGAAGACGCCGCGCTCGCAACGCGAATGCCTCTATTACCAGATTAACCCGGAGTCGCTGGAACCGAAACTTCTTTTTTCGGAATCCGATCCTGACGGCGCTTGGCAGACCGTTTATCCTCTTTATCCTCTCGCGGACGGTAAAAGATTTGTTTATGTCTCGGAACGATCAGGCTACAGAAGTTATTACCTCGCTTCTTGCGATCAGATCGGAGAAGAGAATAAGCCCTTTACCCTTGAAAACGCGGACGCGATCGATTTCGTAAGTTTCGATTACGACGATAACGGCGCGGAATGCGGCGCTTATTACTACGCTTCACCAGAGAACGCGACCCAGCGGTTCTTATATCGCGCGACCTTCGACGGCGAAAATAAACGCGTGTATTCCACTAGTTCGATCGAGGAGTCGCAAAGCGCCGCGTGGGGCTTTGAAACGTGGGCGATTTCCGCCGACGCGAAGTGGGGAATTTGCCGTCGTTCCGCCTTCGGAACGCCGACGACGATCGAATTGGTCAAGTTGGAAAACGGCGTCGGAACCGTCGAAAAAGTCCTGCAGGACAACGCTGAACTCAAGGGGAAACTCGCCAAAGAAAATCTCGGAGCGTTCGAGTTCTTCCAAGTTGAAATCGATGAAAAATGCGATTTTGAAAAAGACGAAGCGAACGCTTCCGAGACGTCTAAGCAAAAGATCGACGGTTGGGTTATTTTCCCGCCTGATTGGGATGAAAATTCAGAGAAAACGTATCCTGCGCTCGTTTACGTTTACGCCGAACCGGCAGGACAGACCGTAGTCGACTCTTGGGGCGGTTCGACCTATTTGTATCACCAGGCGATCGCCCAACGCGGATGCGTCGTTCTGAGTTTCGACGTTCGCGGGACCCCTGCGCCTAAAGGACGCGCGTGGCGCAAACGCATTTACCAAAAGTTCGGCGCGGTCGGGCGAAGCGATCAGGCGAACGCGTTGCGCGCGTTCCTGAGCTCGTTTAGAGCTTCGAATAAAATCGACGCTTCGCGAATTGGCGTTTGGGGATGGAGCGGCGGCGGCACCTCGACCCTTAATCTCATGTTTAATTACCCAGAGCTGTATTCGTGCGGTATTGCGATCGCTCCTGTGCCGGATTATCGCAATTACGACACGATCTATCAGGAACGATATTCAGGTCTGATAACGGAAACCCCGGAGAGTTATTCGTTAGGCTCCCCGATCGGTTACGCCGGTCAGCTTCAAGGCCGTCTTTTGATTATTCACGGTTCCGGCGACGACAATTGTCATTTCCAAACCACGGAAAAGCTTATCAACGAGCTGATCTCCTGCGGTAAGGATTTTGAAACCTTTGTTTACCCGTTCCGCTCCCACGGTATATTTGAAGGAAATGGAACGACGTTGCATCTGCGAAGGAAAACCATGAAATTCTGGGAAACCAACTTGTTGGCGCCCTAATGCGTTTGCAGTTGTCAACGTCGTTCGTTTTACGGATAGCGTTTGTTTTTTAGGAGATATTATGCAATTCATAGCTCGAGTTTTGCGTAAGAAGCGATACGGCGTTTTTGCCGTCTTATGCGCTTCTTGCATGTTCTTTACGTCCTCCGCGCCAGCGGCGGATAATATTAGAGCCATTCCGCCGGAGAATGTGGAAAACAATTATCCGGTGAGCGTCAACGGTTTCCATATCATCGACTTTAAGACGGAAAACCTCGTCGCTCCAATGGGGATCGACGTTCCCAACCCTCGGTTCAGCTGGAAACTCTTTTCTCAAACGCTTAACGAAAAGCAATCCGCGTATCGTTTGATCGTTCGCCAGACGAGCGACGAGAAAATCGTTTGGGACACCGGCAAAGTCGAAAGCGACGCGCAACTGTACGTTCCGTACGCCGGCGAAGCTCTTAAGCCGGCGACGGAGTACATGGTGGAATTGTGGGCTTGGAATCGCGACGGATCCAAGTTTTCGCAAATTTACGCGCCTTTTGCCACCGGACTCTTTCCGACCGACGCCGATCCGAATCCGTGGAAAGGTAAGTGGATTGGCGTGAACTCGAAAGTCAAATCGCCGGAACCGGCCGATTTGAGCGGCGCCAGTTGGATCGCGTTTGAAGACGCGATGAGCATTCCTCCGGGGACGTCCGTCTATCGTAAAACGTTTGAAGTCGCGAACGTGGACGACGTCTTGACTGCGGTCGCTAATATTTCGTGCGATAATCGCGGCGCAATTTTTGTGAACGGCTCCAGCGTCGGCGGTTCCGACGAGTACCGCAGAGCGGCGACGCGCGATTTGAAACCGTATTTGCGCAACGGTAAAAACGTCTTGGTCGTTCGCGCTGACAACGTCGGCGGCGATCGCAATCCAGGCGGGGTTGTCGGCGCGTTTTACGTTGAAACGGCGAAAGGAAAAGAATATTTCGTAACCGACGAAACGTGGAAATCCAAAGAAGGTTACGCCGACGAGTGGACTCAACTCGATTTCGACGATTCCGATTGGGGCGTTTCTTACAAGATCGCGAAAGCCGGCGACAATCCGTGGGGATCGATCGAAGCTGCGCCTCTTGAAATTCCGTCCCCTGCGCGTTATCTTTCCAAGACGTACTGGATGAAAGAGAACGTCGAGGTTCGTCGAGCGGTCGTTTACATTTCCGGTCTTGGTTACAACGAGTGCTATCTGAACGGCGTCAAACTTGGCGACCAAGTTTGCGGTCCAATGTACCTCGATTATAACGTCAGCGTTCCTTACAATGTCTACGACGCCACGGATATTTTGACCGGCACTAAGCAGGTCGGCGCCGACGACGTTGAAATTGGCGTCGTGCTCGGCAACGGTCGTTTCTATGCGTTGCGCATTGACAAATGCCTCCATTACGGCGAGCCGCGTCTTCTTTTCCAAATGGAAGTCGAATACGCCGACGGTACGAAAGATATTGTCGTAAGCGACGAATCCTGGAAAGGAACCGCGAACGGTCCGATCTCTGAAAACAACGATTACGACGGCGAAGTCGCCGACGGAAGACTCATGAGAGTCGCGACGGAAGGCGAGTATTCTATCGCGAAAGACGCTCCGTCTCGATACGTCGAAACACGCTTTGGAAAATCCTTTATTGTCGACACGCCTGATCCGGTCGACGTCGTCGATGCTCCGAAGGGAACCCTGATCGCTCAAAATATTCCGCCGATGCGCGAGAATATGGAGATCAAGCCTGTCTCTATCAAAGAGCTTGACGCCGGACGTTATCTCATTGACTTCGGACAGAATTACGTTGGCGTTCCGAGAATTAAGGTAAAAGGCGAAGCCGGAACGAAAGTTCAAATTCGTTTTGCCGAATCTTTGAAAGAGGACGGCGAACTTTACGTCGACAACCTCCGAACTGCGATGGCGCGCGACGTTTACACGCTGTATGGCGATCCGGACGGCGAGATCTACGAACCGCGCTTCACTCAGCACGGCGGTCGTTACGCGGAATTAACGGGATATCCGGGAACGCCCGACTTGGATTCCGTTACCGGTTACACCGTTACCACGGATCTTCCGCTCATTGGTAACTTTGAAACGTCCAACGCGACGATTAATCAAATTTACCAGAATATTGTTTGGGGAACGCGCGGCAACTACCTGAGCATGCCGACCGACTGTCCTCAACGCGACGAACGCATGGGCTGGCAAGGCGACCGCGCGGCCGAATCGAAGGGCGAAATGTATATCTTCGACAATACGTCGCTCTATAACAAATGGCTCCGCGATATTGAAGAAACGCAACGCGAAGACGGAAACGTATCCGACGTCGCGCCGGCGTATTGGCAGTTGTATTCTCCGAACGTAACGTGGCCGTCGGCGCAATTTATCGTTCCCGAAAGCCTCTTGGCGATGCGCGGGGAAGACTTCTCGATCGGCGCGCGATACGAATCGCGTAAAAAGTGGCTTGCGTTCATGCTTTCACTTTGTAACGAAGACGGCACGATTTCTCGTGACAACTACGGCGACTGGTGCGTTCCGCCGGAGCGTCCGGAGCTGATCCACTCTCAAGATCCGCTTCGTCAAACGGACAGAACGTTGCTTTCGACCGTTTATATGATTCACGATCTTGAAATCTCCGCCGATTTCGCCGACTACCTTGGCAAGACGGACGACGCCGCCGAATTCCGCGCTCGCGCCAATAAAATGAAAGAGATCTTCAATAAACGTTTCTACAACGAGAAAGAAGCGATTTACGACAACGGTTCGCAAACGTCTTCGACTCTGCCGTTGGCGTTCGGCGTCGTGCCGGAAGATCAATATCAACGAGTCTTCGACGCGTTGACGAAGAGCATTGAAACCAAGACGAATAAGCACCTTGGAACCGGTCTGATCGGCGGTCAGTGGATCAATCGTCTTCTGAGCGACAACGGACGCGCCGACTTGCCCTTCGCGTTTGCAACGCACCGCGATTTCCCGAGCTGGGGCTATATGATTGAAAAAGGCGCCACGACGATTTGGGAACTCTGGAACGGCGACACCGCCGATCCGGCGATGAACAGCGGCAATCACGTCATGCTCGTCGGCGACTTGGGAATTTGGTTCTACGAATATCTCGCCGGAATTAAAGCGGACGCAAAAGCGCCGGGTTTCAAGCACTTCATTATGAAACCGACGGTCGTCGGCGATCTGACGTCCGCAAAGGCGACTTATGACTCCGCGCGAGGTCTCATCGTCAGCGATTGGAGAATTGAAGACGGCAAGTTCGTCTGGAACGTTACAATTCCGGCGAACACAACCGCGACCGTTGCCGTGCCGACCGAGAAGCCCGAGTCCCTCTCGATCAAGACGACCCGCTTGGATCTCGTTCCGCCGGAGCCGGGTGAAATTCGCTTTGCGAAATACACTCGTAACTTCGCCGATTTCGACGTTTCGAATCTCGAGAAGAAGTCTCAAGACGGATACGTCGAGTTTGAATTGGGTTGCGGATCTTACGTTATTGAAGCCGCGAGATAACGTTTTCGGAACGTAGCTTCGCGAACTAGTCGACGCCGCGACGCCTTAGGTAATAAGACGTCGCGGCGTTTTTGTTATCGCGCTCGCGTCGCAATTGGAGCAACGGCCGAAGGGCGTTATGTTGGAAAAAGCGCTTTAAAGAAAGTCCAAGAGCGAGCGGACGTTTGTTTGCGTCGTGAGCGCGGGCAATTGTTTTGCTGAGCGTGAGTCGCCCAATAAAAAAGCCCTCGGAACGTCTGTTCAGAGGGCTTTGGCGTAACGTTAAACGCAACGACTACTGTCTTGCGATTCCGGTGCTTCGGGCGACCTTCGCGACGGCGCTAGCGACGGCTTCGTGAGAGCGTTTGTCCCAAGCGTAGGGAAGAATGTAATCGGATCGAAGATCGTCGCCGACAATCCACGCGATCGCTTCGGACGCGGCCATCATCATATCGTACGTGATATCCTTAGCGCGAACGTCGAGCGCGCCGCGGAACAGTCCGGGGAAGACGAGGACGTTGTTGATTTGGTTGGGTTTTGCGGAGGAACCGGAACCGACGATAGCCGCGCCGGCTTCGAGAGCGTCTTCGCGTGAAATTTCAGGAACAGGATTAGCGCACGTGAAGACGATGGCGTCTTTGTTCATCGAGCGAACCATCTCTTTCGTTACCGTGTTGCCCTTCGAGACGCCAATAAAGACGTCGGCGCCAACCATCGCGTCTTTTAGAATGCCGGAAACATTCTTGTGGTTCGTCAGACTAGCGATTTCAACTTTCGCGGCGTTCGACTTCAGACGCGGATCGCCTTGGCAAATGATACCTTGGGAATCGCAGATAATAATTTCGGCGACTCGATATCGTAGCAGGTACTTCGCGATCGCGATTCCGGCGGCTCCGGAACCGTTGATGACGACCTTGATTTGACTCATCGATTTACCGACGAGCTTGAGGGCGTTTAGCAGACCAGCGGCGGTAACGACTGCAGTGCCGTGTTGGTCGTCATGGAAAACGGGGATATCGAGTTCGTTTTTCAGTCGTTGTTCGATTTCAAAGCAACGCGGAGCGGAAATGTCCTC
Organism: uncultured Planctomycetota bacterium; assembly: GCA_900317365.1. Classification (GTDB taxonomy): domain Bacteria; phylum Planctomycetota; class Planctomycetia; order Pirellulales; family Thermoguttaceae; genus RUG369. The sequence goes on along the minus strand of ONGM01000039.1, from coordinate 13,951 downwards.
AAGGTTAATACCGCCGAAACTTCCTTCGAGCAACTTAATCGTTTCGACGATCGTGTTGACGTCCTTGGAACGAACGCAGAGCGGAAACGCGTCGACGTCGGCGAACTCCTTAAAGAGCGCGCACTTGCCTTCCATGACGGGCATACCGGCTTCCGGACCGATATCGCCGAGACCCAAAACCGCCGTGCCGTCCGTGATTACCGGAACCGTGTTCCATCGACGAGTCAGGCTAAAGGAAAGCTCCGGATTCTGTTGGATTGCGAGACAAGACGCCGCGACTCCCGGAGTGTACGCGACTGAAAGATCGTGTCGATTGCTAATTGAAACGCGCACTTTCGTTTCGATCTTGCCACGCCATTCTTCGTGCTGTTTGAGCGATAGTGTGCCGTAATCCATAAATCCTCCCATTTATATGTCAATGGCGCAAAATATCACTTCGTTGGCTTCACACTCAGCTAAGCTCATTAGCCCTCCGTTGAGCCTGAACAACGCCAAGCGATATTTTACAATCAACCCCAAAATAACCAAGGGGCGTCGTTAAAATTGAAAGTATTCTTTTGCGTTTCCGTAACATATTCTTCGCACGATTCCGCCGATCCATTCAAAATCGTTGGGAAGCAGTCCGGATTCCATTTCTTTTCCCAAGAGATTGCACAGAATGCGTCGGAAATAATCGTGTCTCGTATACGACAAGAATGATCGACTGTCCGTTAGCATTCCGACAAAGAGACTCAAAAGCCCCATATTGGAGAGCGTTTCGAGTTGTTCTTCGATCCCGTTTTTCTGATCGAGGAACCACCATCCGGAGCCGTACTGCATTTTCCCAGGATAAGAACCGTCGTTAAAGTTTGCAATGAGGGACGCGAGAAGATAGTTCGCGCTTGGATTCAGATTGTATACGACGGTTTTCGGAAGTCTGCCGACTTTGTCGAGATCGTCAAAGTAACGCGACAGCGCTTTTCCGTAGCTTCCGTCGACCATAGAATCACATCCGGCGTCCGGCCCAATCTTTTGATAAACGCGCGAAGAATTATTGCGCATCGCGCCGATGTGAAGCTGAGAAGCCCATCCGCGCTCGCTATTGAGTCGACCGAGATCTGATAAGAGCACGGACGAAATAGCGACCGTTTCTTCCTTAGAAATCTTCAAACCGCTCAAAATTTTGGCGAACGCTTTTTCTGCCGCCGTTTCAGTAGACGGTTCCCACTCGAAGAGTTCGAACCCGCAGTCGGAGAGACGAGCGCCAACTTCATGGAAGTAGGAATGTCGTTTAGCAAACGCGGCGCGTAGCGATCCTAGATTTGAAATATCGACGTCCGCAGCCGCCGACAGCTTGGTTAAATATTGCAGATACGCGACGACTCCTTCGTACGACGTGCAGAATCGCGGAAATACGGCGTCAGGTCGAAACGTCGGAAGAACGCGAATACCGAAGACGCCGCTTTTAAACTCTTCCGCTAGCTTCTTGTGCCATTCTAGCGTGTCGGCGGGATCGTCCGTGGTGCAGACCGTTTCCACGTTCATCTGACGCATAATGCCGCGCGCTGAAAATTCCGGGGTAGCAAGTTTTGAATTGCATTCGTCCCAGACGCTTTTCGCCGTGTCTTTATTGAAATATCGGTCGTTAATTCCGAAAGGACGGTCGAGCTCGAGCATTGTCCAGTGGAAGAGTGGGTTGCGAATCGTCAACGGGGCGATCTCCGCCCAGCGTTCAAACTTTTCCCAATCGGAGGCTTGCCCGGTAATATAGAATTCGTCGACGCCGGCGGCGCGCATGGCGCGCCATTTGTAGTGATCGCCGCCGAGCCATATTTGCGTCATGTTTTCAAACTGTCGATCCTCGGCAATTTCTCGCGGCGAGAGATGACAGTGGTAATCGATAATCGGCTCGTTTTTAGCGTAGTCAAAATACAGCTTTTCGGCGCTCTTTGTGCTTAGTAAAAAGTTTTCCGTTATAAAGCGTTGCGTCGACATGTTAATTCACCTTATGAATCCAAAAAGGCGCGTTTTATTCTTTTGCAAAAAACCGACCGCTAAAACGACGTTTAGCGGTCGGTTTTTATATTACGCGACGATGAACGTCAAGAGTTCAAGATTAGCCCTTGTATTTCGGACCGGCGCTCGCGATATCGGCGGACGCTTGATCGGCGAACTTTTCGAAGTTCTTATGGAAGCTAGCCGCCAATTTTTGAGCGGTTTCTTTGTAAGCCGCTTTGTCGGCCCAGCTGTTTTCCGGAAGCAGAACTTCGGACGGAACGTTCGGGCAGGTCTTCGGAACGGAAAGACCGAAGATTTCGTCGGTTTGATATTCGACGTCGTTGAGGGATCCGTTGTGGATCGCGTCGACGATCGCGCGGGTAACCTTAATGGAGAGTCGGCTTCCGACGCCGTAAGCGCCGCCGGACCAACCGGTGTTGACGAGCCAAACTTTGGAGCCGTACTTCTTCATATTGGCGGCGAGGAGTTCGGCGTACTTCGTCGGGTGCCAAACGAGGAAAGCTTCGCCGAAGCAGGCGGAGAAGGTCGGTTGGGGTTCTTTAACGCCAACTTCGGTACCGGCGACCTTGGAGGTGTAACCGCTGATGAAGTGGTACATCGCTTGTTCCGGGGTCAGCTTGCTGACCGGAGGAAGAACGCCGAACGCGTCGCAGGTGAGAAGAACGATGTTCTTCGGATGACCGCCTTGGCTGCCTTCCTTGATGTTTTCGATGTAGTGGATCGGATAAGACGCGCGGGTGTTCTCGGTGAGCGAGTCGTTGTCGAAGTCAACTTCGCGAGTGTCTTCGTCAAAGACGGTGTTTTCGAGAACGGTGCCGAATTTAATGGCGTTGTAGATTTCCGGTTCGCTTTCGGCGGAAAGGTGAATGCACTTCGCGTAGCAACCGCCTTCGATGTTGACGACGCCTTTGTCGGTCCAGTAGTGTTCGTCGTCGCCGATGAGTTTGCGGCTCGGCTCGGTGGAGAGGGTCGTTTTACCGGTTCCGGAAAGACCGAAGAACAAGCACGTGTCGCCGTCTTTACCTTCGTTGGCCGAGCAGTGCATCGAGAGGAAGCCTTTTTTCGGCATGAGGTAATTCATGATCGTGAAGACGCCCAGCTTCATTTCGCCGGCGTACTCGGTACCGAGAATGACGAATTCGCCGCGTTCGAAGGAAAGGTCGACGGAGGTGGACGAGGTCAGGGACTCGGTGGTCGGATCCGCTTTGAATTGACCGGCGTTGAAGATAACGAAATCAGGTTCGCCGAAGTTCGCGAGTTCTTCTTTCGTCGGACGGATCAGCATGTTGTGCATGAAGAGGGCGTGGTAAGCGCGAGCGCAGATAACGCGGATCTTCAGACGATTTTCCGGATCCCAACCGGCGTAAGCGTCGATGACGTAAAGGTGATCGCGAGTGTTGAGATAGTCGATGGCGCGAGCGCGGTTTTGAAGGAAAGCGGAGTCGGGCATCTTGATATTGACGGAACCCCACCAAATGTCATTGGTACTTTCCGGGTTGTCAACGACGCGCTTGTCTTTAGGGCTACGACCGGTTTTCTTTCCGGAGGAGTTCATGAGCGCCCCAGCCGACGTGATCGACGCTTTTTCGTAGTTGATCGCATCTTCGTAAAGTTTCGCGGGCGCCGGGTTGCGATAAACTTTGTCTACGGTGATTCCGTATTTCGATAAGTCAAAACCGTTGCTCATTTGTTATTACCTTTCCGAGAGCCATGCTCGACTTGTGTCTTGAACGCGATCTCCCAACGATCTGACGTCAGATCAGCGAGGAGCGCTTGCGCCTAGCGCGTTCTACATCATATATACGTTATACTGTTGATTCGCAGCATCGCTAATTTCGCGCGCCGCGATAGAGTCGTTCCGACTACTCAAACGAGTCATGCGTCGTGCGCGGCAAGCCGTTCAAAAGTCCGACGCATTGATTTTGCGCATTATATCGCTTACAGTGTCTTGTTTCAAGTCCCCCGATCGCTTTTTTTGTGCGCGACGACTCCGTGTGGAACATTATTAAATTCGTTTTGTTGACTGTTGATAATGCGCGTTATATAATCACTGCGGCGCTTTCGGCGCGTGTTTAGCGCCGATTTTGAAGCGCGGTTCCACAGCTAACGTTCAATCTTGGAAAGACACTTATGACGCAAAGTAGGTTTCGAATAATTCGCGTTTTGATCATAGCGGCGTTCGCGACGTTTGTCGCAGCGTTTTCCACAACGCGAGTCGTATTTGCCATTGACTCGATGAATCAACAGGAAAAGACGGCAAAAGCGCGATGGATGGACGCGAAATTTGATGGCGTCGCAACGGAGATAATCAAGCCGGAGACGTGTCTTGAGGTTGTTGAAAATCACGATCCCGTTTTTCTCGATAATCGAGGCGGCTCCAAACTTCAGATAGCTGGCAAACAGTTTGATCGCGGACTTTACTGCCATGCGCCGAGCCGCGTCAACGTGTTTCTTCCTAAGCCGGCGAAACGCTTCCTGAGCGTTGTCGGGATCGACACAAACGCCGGCGAAACACGCGGCGGAGGCGGCTCCGTTCGTTTCCATGTAGTCGCCAATAAGCGCGAAGTTTTCGTGAGCGACACGTTGCGCGGGAATCAGCCAGGCGCGGAAGTCGACGTCGATCTCAACGGCGCGAGCGAGTTTACGATCTCGATCGACGACGGCGGCGACGGCATAGCGTGCGATCAGTCGGACTGGGCGGACGCGCGCGTTGAACTCGAAGACGGCTCAATTTTCTATCTCAGCGATCTTGCGATTGTCGACCGCGCCAATTACGATCGTACGTTTGGCGTCGAGTTTCCTTTTTCTTTCGTTTACGACGGGAAATCTTCATCCGAGTTTCTTAACGACTGGAAAGTAACGCGAACCGATTTTTCTCCGGCGAGCGATGGAAAACGAACTCGTTCGTTGATCTTTACCGAGCCGAACGATCGCTTGCAAGTCCGTTGTGAAATCACCGATTACGTCGACTATCCGTTTGTGGAATGGATTCTCTACTTCAAGAACCTTTCCAATGAAGACACGCCAATCGTCGAACAGATCAAGCCGATCGACATGATCGTCGGTCGCGATTTCTTCGAACGACGTCCGCATAGCGGTTGGGACCCCGAGTGCGGCGAGGCGGATCGTTGGAACTTCGAACACGAATTCAAACTGCATTATTCAAAGGGCAGTCCTTTCAGTCCCGACGATTACATGCCTTATGAAGTTCAAATGGATCCCGGATTTAGTAGGAATATAGCGACGTCCGGCGGTCGTCCGACAAGCGCTCATATGCCGAACTTCAATATCGAGTCGTATAAGAAAGGCTGGATAGTCGTTCTCGGATGGTCCGGTCAGTGGTCGTCGCACATAGAGCGGCATGGCGAACTTGAAACGCGCATTCAAGCGGGTCAGGAACTCACGCATTTCAAACTTTTACCAGGCGAAGAGCTTCGTTCGCCGTTGGCGGTCGTCGGTCCTTGGTTCCGCGACACTTGGTACGACGCCCAAAACGTGTGGCGTAAATGGATGATCGACCACAATGTTCCGCGAGTACCTGATCCAGACCATCCGGAAAATGCGAAAGGCAAAATCGTCGATCGCCACCTCGCCGCGTGTAGTTCCCATTTCTTTGCGGAGATGACGCAAGCGACGACTGAAACTCAAAAAGAATTCATTGCGGATTATCTCAAACGCGGTATTCAACTCGACTACTGGTGGATGGACGCAGGATGGTATCCGTGCGGCGGCAACTGGCCGCAAGTTGGAACGTGGGAAGTCGATCAGACGCGCTTTCCCGGAGGACTTCGACCGATTACTGATTTTGGTCGCGAACGAAACGTTCAAACGATTCTCTGGTTCGAACCGGAACGCGTCGAATCCGGATCATGGATCGCTGAAAACCATCCGGAATGGCTGCTCGGACGCCTTTTGAATTTGGGTAATCCCGAAGCGCTCGATTGGTTGATCAATCACGTCGATTCGTTTATTAAGCGGGAAGGGATTGATTTTTATCGCCAAGATTTCAATATAGCTCCGCTCGAATTTTGGCGCGCCGCCGACGCAGAAGATCGTCAGGGCGTTACGGAAATTAAGTACGTAACCGGATACCTGGCGTATTGGGACGCGTTGCTCGAACGCAATCCCGGGCTGCGAATCGACAGTTGCGCGTCCGGCGGTAATCGCAACGACCTCGAGACGATGCGCCGCGCGGTTCCGCTCCTTCGTAGCGACTGGTTGCTTGAGCCGAATAGTCAGCAGGTTCACTCTTACGGAATCGCGCTTTGGATTCCTCTCTTCGGTTCTGGGACGCGCGCGTTCGACGATTATAAGAATCGCTCGCTCTTCCTTCCGTATTTAAATCTGTGTTACGACGCTCGCCGCGACGATTCCGACTGGGACAACGTGCGTTCGAACTTGAAGATTTGGCGCGAAAACGTGTCTCCGTACTTTGTCGGCGATTATTATCCGCTGACGTCGGTCTCGCTCGCGTCCGACGTTTGGGTCGCGTGGCAGTACAACGACGAGTCGAAAGGAGAAGGCGTGATTCAGGCGTTCGCGCGCCACGATACGAAGATCGTCGCGCAACGATTCAAACTCCGAGGTTTGGACGAAAACGCTGAATATACCGTTACCGACGTCGACTGCAAAGAATCGAAGACTTACTCAGGCAAAGAGCTAATGACTCGCGGTCTCCTTGTGGAAATCGACAAGGCTCCTTACGCTGCGGTGATCAATTACAAAAAGACGAAGTAAATCGTTTCGTTCCTTTCATTCATTTACATTCATTCCTTTCCGGACGGCGCGAGAGGAAATCGCGCGACGTCCGGCTTCTTGTCATTTCCATTACGAGAGAGTTACGAAGGAGAATCCAGTGAGGCGTCCAAATATCAGGTTCGTTTCCGTTGCATTTTTTCTTGCGATTGCTTTAACGGTTTTCGTTGCACCCGCGAGATTATCGTCTTCTGTTGTCGTCGCAGCGCCGCAATCCGCCGAATCGAGCGACGACGTCAACTATTGCGCGGACTATGAAGCTTTTGCCGACCGGTTTATACGTCCTCCATTCCCAGAGAACGGTAACGCGGACGAACAAAAGAACTGGTACGCGCTAAAGAAGACGTGCGGTCGGGATTTGATCGCCTTGTCTCTTGCAAAGTGGCCTTCTTTCGATACCAAGCCTTCCGATTGTTCCGAGGGCGACTGGGAGAAGTTCATCGCCGCCGCCGACCTGAGCCGTTTTCATATCGCCGAATCGATCTTTGACGAAAATCACGGCGGCACGCTCATTAAGAAGTATTATTCGACCGACTACGAACCGGACAAAATCATCGCGCTTAGCAAGATTGCCGACGAAGAGTTGGTCAACGTTCAAGACGCGCTGGAAGCGATCTCGAATGACGTCGAATGGAAGAGCGCGCGGCGATGCGAGCTGGATCTCTTTTACGAAGACTTCAAAGCTTGGTTCGCTCCTTATTGCGCCGCTTCGCTTTCGAAGTTGCCTGAAATCGCCGAGTTCGTTAAGAACCCCGATCTTTTCCTAACAACAGCCGATCTTCTAGAGTTTGCCGTCGACTATATTCCGGAGAATCCTCGCTTTTTAGCTACGCTCAACGGTGTTCAAGAACTTCTTCGCGCGCCAAAAGCTGTTGAAATCCGGGTCTTCCACGGCAGATTTGAAGGGTTTGAAGAACGCTCTCGCGAAGAAATCTTCGCGCGTTATTGTCGACGAATTGAGACAGTCGCGCAGAAGGCGGCCGAAAAGACGATTCGTCCTAAGCTCGTTGAAGCGACTGTTTTTAACGGTCGCGCCACCGAATTGTTTGTTCACGATTCCGTACCGAGTTGGGGCGCGAAGAACCCCGAGCAAGTCGACAAGTTCTATATCGTTTGTCCGAAGACGCGACAAACAGGCGCCGTTCCGCTTTATGTTGTTTTGCACTCCGCAGGGCACTCTTGCAAGACGGCGCTCGACTGCACGCTCGAAGTCGGCAACCACGATATTTACACGGTTCCGGACGACTTTTACGGGATCTTCGTCGATTGCTACGACAATAAAGAGACCGATTGGTGGTGGGGCGGTCGCCGCGCGGACGAACCGGAAATTAACGAGTCAAACGCCGAACGAGCGACGTCGGAGAAGACGCCGGTCGAGAAACGCGTTCTTGCGGAAATTCATTGGGCGATCGACACGTACGGAATCGATGAGAATCGCGTTTATCTTTGCGGCAACTCGATGGGCGGGAGCGGAACGCTCGGTCTCGGTTTTTCAAACGGGGATCTTTTCGCGGCGGTTAAAGCGAACGTTCCCGCCGGAATTTGGCACGCGTACGATCGTCTGCAATTAGGGAGCGATTCCGCGCCCAAAGATTTGCCAGATCCGCCTGTCGTTTTGGATTATTCGGCGCCAAACGATCAGTGGTCTCAATATCACGACGTTTTGATTCAAGGAGTCGAAAAGCGCAAGTATTCTTACATTCTCTATTGGGGAGCGTACGGGCACGAAAACAACGACGAAAAGGTCGCGGTTTACAACGATCTTTTCAAGACCTTCGATTGGCTTTCCATTCGTAAGAACGTCGCTTATCCCGTTTTTACAAACGTCGCGGTCGACGCCCCGTCGGCGTGGGCGGAAGGGGCGGATATCTCGCAGCCGGGTCAACGCGGCGCGTATTTCCGATGGAACGTTTTGAAAGACGACGCCGATTTTGAGATCGAGTTGAAGCTGGCGTCGGCGGACGAAATTAACTCGAAAATCTTTAGCGTACCGACCGAAACGACCGCCGACGTTTCTATTCGTCGACTTCAGTCTTTTCACGTTGAACCGAACGAGACGATCAATTGGTCGTTTGGCGGCCTTTCGGGCAAGATTCAAGCGGACGAGAACGGTCTCGTTACGATTCCCAACTTGACCGTTAAGACGTCTCCGGAGGTCTTGACGCTTTCGAAGTAGGCTCATCTTGACCTGCGCGTCGGAACGTTTTCGGCGCGCCGGTCGTTATCAGTACCGTTGGACCGTACGGAGAACGACAACGTCATGAAAAATATAGCGGCGATACCTTCGCGATCGATTCTTTCGCGATCATTAACGATCTTTTGCGCATTCCTGCTCTTGGTTTCAACGTCGTTGTTTTCGACGTCGAGTTCGTTTAGTTCAGCGGACGAAGGCGGCGGATCCGTTGATTTTGCCGTCGATTTCGACGCGTTTACCGCTCGTTTTGTCTTGTCTAATCAAGGTGAAGAGAAAGTGGGCGCGTCCGAGTTGAGCGCGTTGGGCGAGAGTGAGGATCGCGGTCGCGCACTGTCGGAACTCGCGCTGAGAAAATGGCCGACGTTTGAACGAAGGCCGGAAAGCGTCCCTGCGTCGGAATGGAACGCCTTTACGACGCGCGCGTCCGAATTCAAAGCGCAAATCGCTAAGGGCGTCTACTCTCCAACGTGTGAAAACAGCGTCGTCGCCATAGAAAGCGAGGATGACTTTCGAATAGATCGCATCGTCAATTTGGCGACGGTCGAAAAGGAAGTTGCGACTCGTCTCGCGGAAATGATCGACGCTCTTACCAACGATTATGAATGGAGGGCGGCGCGACATTGCGAACTCGATCTTTTCGAGGCGGATTTTAGAGAATGGACGTCTCAATTTCTTCGCGCTTCCTTGCGATTCGTCCGCTCCTTAGAAGACGCTGAATCCAACTTGGCGTCAACGTTCGATCTTCTCGAATTTGCCGCGCCATACCTCCGCGACGACGCCGATTTTTTGCAAGAACTCAACGACGTTCGTGCGCTTTTGCTCAGTTCCGCACAGCCTCAAAACCGGGACGAGTCTTATAAAGATCGCATCCTTGAAATAGAAAGGGTCTGTTCGGAAGAGAAGCTCGAACCGAAATTGGTTGATTCTTACGTCTTTAACGGCAGGCAAATGTCCGTGTTCGATCACGGAGCGCTTTCGAAATGGGGAGGTTCGAATCCGGGGCAAGTCGATCGCGTTTTTCTTCTGTATCCCAGAGGCGGCGCGGCGGAATCTCGTCCGTTGTACGTGGCGTTGCACTCGGCGGGCGGCTCGGCGGAAACGGAGCTTTCATGGCGAAAAGATAAAGACGTGCACAATATATATAAGGTTCCCGACGAATTTTACGGATTCTTCGTCGACTGCGCCGTCCATAAGGAAACGGATTGGTGGTGGGGCGGTCGTCGGGCAGATCAGACTGAAATCGACGAGAGCTGTTCCGCACGAGCGACGACGACCCCGACGCCAGTTGAGAATCGCGTCATGGACGAGATTGCGTGGGCGATCGACGTTAATCGGATCGACGTCAATCGCGTGTATTTATGCGGCAATTCGATGGGCGGTAGCGGTACGCTGGGTCTCGGTTTGCGTCACGGGGACGTTTTTGCCGCGATCAAGGCGAACGTTCCGGCGGGGATATGGCACGCTTACGATCGACTCAACCTTGGCGGCGCGCGCGCTCCGGAAGGTTTGCCGGATCCTCCGATCTGTCTCGATTATTCGGCGCCGAACGACTCTTGGTCTGCCCACCATGAGTATTTGTTCCGGGGCATGGAAGCGCGGAAATATTCCTATATTGCGTACTGGGGTAACTTTGGACATGCGAACCTCGACGAGGTCGTCGGTCAATACAACGATCTTTTCAATACGTTCGACTGGACGTCGGCGCGCAAGGACGAAGCATATCCAGTGTTTACGAACGCCACGACGGACGATCCTATCCCGTGGCCGAAATGTGAACCGGACGCTCCGGCCGGACAGCGAGGCGCGTATTTCCGTTGGAGAGTCGCGACCGACGAAGAAAATGAATTTGCGATAGACTTGAGGCTCGCGTCGGAAGAGGAGCTTCGGTCGAAAATCTTTACGCCGCCGACGAGCGCCGTCGCCGACGTTACGCTCCGAAGACTTCAGCGTTTTCATGCGGAGCCTTTGGAGGAAGTCGAATGGAATTACGGCGACTTATGCGGAAAGGTTAAGTCGGACGAAACCGGTCTCGTTACGATCCCCAGTTTGCCTATTAGCGACGCCGTTATGACGTTGAAGTTAAAAAAGTGAATCGATTAACCTATCGATTTCTGTTCTTTCATTGAAAAAGACTTGAAAATTGGGGAATAAAGAAAGAATCCGTCGCCGCGCTCATCGTAGGCGTGCGGATTCTCTCTTTTACGCTTCCTTTCGTTGGGGTCGCCGCGCGACGATTCTTCGGACGCGTCTACGTGTTTTTTTCGAGAACAACGTCGGGTAAAACGACGGCGTATTCTTTGTCGTCGAGCTCTTTTATATCGCGCCATGCGACGATATACCGAATACGCGCATACCGCACGCGATAGCCCTTCGCAACTAGACGATTTAAATTCTCTGCGGCAGATCGCGAGAGCATGGCGATAGGACAAAGTCTTTCACCGTCCTTAATATAAAATGTTTTTCCGATGAGGGTCAACGAAGCGCCGGCGCGTTGTTTGAGGATGAAGTTTTTTTTGTCCTTAAAGAATTTCAGGACGACGTCGCGATGCGTGAGTTGAAGTATCGCCTGACTCGGTTCCGGATAGTCGGCCTGATCCTCCGTAATGTTTTCTGAAAAAGCGTCAAGCGCGCCGGTATTGCAATGCAAATAGAGTTCGCTTTTTGCCCGGGTCATACCGACGTATAAAGCGCGACGACTTTCGTTGTCCTTTAACTGAGTGTTATTTAACAACATGTATACGCAGTCGAATTCGCGTCCTTTTGACTTGTGAATCGTTGAGACGACGATTTCGCCCTTTTCCGAAGCGACGAAGTCGGAAGTCTGCGATTCGTGAATAAAAGCTTCCAGATCGGAACGATACTTCTTTTCATTGACTTGCGAGAAGCGCTTTAACATTCGCAGAACAAGATCGAGGTTTCTGCTCATTCCGTACAGTCTTTTTAATTCAGCGAGAGCGTTCTCCCATTGACTGTCGGAAATGATCGGCGAAGCGCTTTCTTTTTGCGTCAGTTTTAAAAACAACCTAAACTCGGCGAGCTCGTATAGAGAAAATCCTTCGTTACTTTGAATGAGCCGAGTCGGGATTTTCATTTGTCGCAATAATCCCACGACGCGGAGCGCCTCGTCGTTTTTACATGTCAGAACGCAGATTGTTTTGTCTGGGGCGCGTTTGCCAATAAGACTCTCGACGATCGGGTATTCCATATTGGGAGATTTGTGCCGAATGATTTGCGCGACGCCTGGGTCTTGCCTTACGGAACGGATCTCTTCCGTTTTCATGCGTCCCTGAATCGATTGAACGAAACGGTTCGCCAACGCCACGACTTCCGGAGCGCTTCGGTAATTATCCGTCAATTCGTATTGTCGCGCGCCGTAGTTTGTAATTAAAGAGCGCATGTATCCGGAATCTGAACCGCGAAACTCAAAGATATTTTGATCGTCGTCTCCGACCGCGACGACGCGCATATTGGGGTTGTTTTCCATGAGAGCGCAGATGAGATCAAATTCGTGCTTGTCCATATCCTGCGCTTCGTCAATGACGACGATCGATTTGGTAATGCGGCTTTGTTCGACTTCCTTTTCTCGAATCATTTTTACCGCGCGTTCCACGACGTCCTTTGAATTCTCGATGGAGCCGATTTTTCCAATGACGTCAAAGCAGTATGAATGAAACGTTTTGATCTCAACGAACATTGCGGCGTTTCCAATGAGTTCGATGAGTCTTGCTTTGAATTCCGTCGCGGCGGCGCGCGAAAACGTCAGCATGAGCAACTGCTCGTATTTGACGTCGTCGAGCATGACGAGCGCGGCTAACTTATGCGCGAGCAGCATCGTTTTTCCGCTTCCGGGTCCTGCGGCGACGACGACGTATTGAGACGCGTCGTCGTTGACGATTTCGAGTTGACGTTCCGATAGTTTTCCCATGAGTTCGTTGAATTTCTGCGGCGTAACGTTGCGATTGATCTCTTCTAAACGATCGCCGTTGAAATACTTTGTCAGAAACGTCTTGTATTTTGATTGAAAATAATCTTTTACAAACGACGCGGCTTCTGTTTCGTCGCGCGCCATTTTTCTGGCGTATTCTCCTACAATGTGAATCATCTGGACTTTTTGCTTATAGAATTCGTCCAGTTGCTTATAGTCGTCGCGCTTATAATGAATACGGTTGTCCATTTCCACGCGACGGATATTCATGGTTTGATACAAGACCAGAAAACCGCCTTCCAAGGACAATGCTTCTATTTTGGAAAGATAGAGAAGAGCGTCTTGGACTTTTTCCATTGAGACGGGGGGTTGATCCGGGTGTTTGGCGTTATAAGCTTTCTGCAATTCAAGTACGGAAAAGGAGACGAACCTTTCGTCTTCGTCGGTTGAGGGGCGTTCGATCGATTTGTCATATAGAAACGTGATAAAAAAGGCCGCCAGTTTAGACCGTTCGTGGAGCAACTCCCTTAATGTCGCGTCGTCTAGCGTTGGAGTAACGTCGCGCGCGCTCTCTTGATGAGAGACGCTTTTCTGAATATACCCGCGAATGGTCCAATAGAACAAGATCGTCGTTAACGCTTTGACGGACGCTCCTCTGATCTTTTGTCGCTCCGCTTGTTCGTTGATTTCCTTTAAATTGACGATATGCTCGTTTGCAATGGCGTCGAGTAAAAGTTCTTCCAGTTTCAGAAATCGCTTTAGCGCTCCGTTGGATTTTCTCTGTGTTCCCATCATGATATAAGCGCTCATGTCCTGAGAATCGGCGATAATTTCTTCTTCACGGAGAAAGTTGACGGCTTCGACAACGTCTTCTCTCGACAGCGCCAGTATGTCGGCAAGGTAATCGATACGGCTTTCCGCCAGATCGGAGTCTTCCGACCGCCCCTTTTTCGAGATCAAGCAGCGGATGACGTCGAGAGCTTTTTGCGCCTTTTTTTCGTCAAATAATCCCGAGGCATGGATTCTGCGATACGCTTCCTCCATGTTTTTAACCATAATCCCAGTGGCGTAGACGTGCG
>ONGM01000283.1 GCA_900317365.1 uncultured Planctomycetota bacterium | reverse complement strand
GGGCTCTTCGGTCGCTTCAGCGGCTTCCGCAGGTTGTTCGGCGGCGGGCTCTTCGGTCGCTTCAGCGGCTTCGGCAGGCTGTTCGGCGGCGGGCGCTTCGGTCGCTTCAGCGGCTTCGGCAGGCTGCTCGGCGGCGGGCTCTTCGGTCGCTTCAGCGGCTTCGGCAGGCTGCTCGGCGGCGGGCGCTTCTTCAGCTTCTTGTTGATACGCGGCGAAGAGAGGCGCTTCGCGGGTTACGGCGGCGCCTTCGGCAGGCGCTTCAGCGGCGGGCGCTTCGGTCGCGGGCGCTTCCGGAGCAGGCGCAGCGTCGGCGGCGGGGGCTTCCGGAGCGGAATCGAAGGCTTTCAGAGCGTCTTCAGGCAGAACGTCGAGGGAAGGCGCGTCGGCGTCGAGCGAGATGGACTCTTTTGCCGGAGCGGTCGCGTCTTCGTTCGCTTTCGGCGGAGTGGGGCGACGGAATTCTTCTTTATGCTCTTCGTAGTATTGTTTGACGTCTTCGTCGGAAATCGCGTCGAGGGTTTCGTCGGTAATTTCCACGCGAGCGACTTCAAACGCGAGTTTCGCCGGTTGCGTGAACCCCGGTCGCGCGGAATCGGCGCGGAAGACGATATTCTTGTATTGTTCGTAGAGATCTTTCGTCTCCGAGTTGGACGGTTCTTTGACTTCCGCGACATAGTCGGCGGCGTCAAAAGAGGCGACCTTCGCCTTGACGAGCGTGTTGACCGCTTGATATCCGAGCAGATAATCGGCGGCGGCGAGGGGCGAGGCGCCGTGTCCGAAGAGAGACTGCGCGATCGTATTGGCGCCGAGATTGTTCCCGTCGCTCATTCTCGAACCGGCGTCGTATTTGCGGACGTAGCGTTCAAAACCGATTTCCTTGCGGAGTAGGTCGCGCAGAATCGATTCGGTAAGTCCGGCGGCGCGCATGCAACGCGTGAGTTGTTCGCTGGAGAACGCCGTCGTGGTCGTCGACGTTTGCTTCGAATCGAAATTGAAAACGGTGATTTGAGAGAGTCGCTTCAAATAGTCGGTCGCGGCTTCCTTATCGCCGAAGAGTCCTTCTTTCTCCGCATATTTCGTAATGAGCCAACGATTGACGGTTTGCTCGCCGTCGTTGGAGCAGTAGAAAAGTTGCGCTTGAAGCGCCATGAGATCGTAGGACGGATACGCGCGCTCTTCTTGCGAGATTTGCATTAAATTGCGCGTAAACGCTTCTAAACGAACGAGTTCAGCGCGATAGTCCAAAAAGCCGTTGTAATCGAGTTTACCGAATTTCTGAGTCGAAGCGACGTCGCCAATGTATTGCGGACCTTCCCCGCGATTCCGCGTCCCAACGCATTGAACCATGGATCCGAGCGCGATGAATGAAAACATCGTGAAAAGCGTCAGACCCGCCATCCAAGCGCGTTGATTGCGGCGGAAAATGCTAAATGGATTGTGTTTGGCCATTGGAATAATCTATCCTAGCGCGAATCTACTGTGCGCGCTCGCGTCGTCGACGTCGAAGCGAAACGGCGGTTTGAGACCCCGCGCTTCGTAAGAGCGCAATTCTGCATGTCAAGCGCAAGCGCCGAACAAGCGACCCGGCGACGTTTCCGTCGACCCCGAAGCCGCGCTCGAGCGCTCCGCTATATACGATTCTATTCAGTATAACGAATGCCGGATTTTTTTCAAACGGAGATTAGGAAAATTTTAAAGTTTTGTTTTTTAGTTTTTTACCGATTTTGACGATAAAAGAAAGAGAGACGCCATTCTCGGTACGTCGACTCGATTAAAGAGCGACGATTGGCTTGGTAAAACGGCATTGGGAGACTGAAAAATGTTCAATTTCGGATGGAATCGCGAGTCGCGCCGCATCGTTGGCTTCACGCTTGCGTTATGCGCGTGCGTTGCCGCTGGACTGAACATTTCGTCAGTCGGCGGGGAATTTTCAAACGGATTGTTCGAGATGATCGATCCGGAGTCGCAGGCGCTTTGCGACGTCGGCGGCGATCGCGGTTGCGGAACGGCGTTCGACGCGGATCCCCGCGCGAACCCATTTGACGTTTCGTCCGGAATTTTGCCGACCGAAGTTTTGCCGGTCAATTCTTTCGAGCGCGACGTTTTGCCCGCGCCGGACGCTTTTCTCTCGCCGATCGCGCCCCTTGATTTTACGACCGATTTTACAGACGAAGACGTTCTTTCGCAAGGTTCCGTCGAGTTTACCGGATCCGGACTCGTTGCGACTTCGAGTCCGGTGATTCGCGGCTCGGTGAATTTGCCGCCGTTGAAGGCGATTCAATTCTGGGGCGCGGCGTATAGCGGAAGCGGACGCGTCAAGCCGGTCGGATACGAGAAGAAGATATCGAGGAACAACACCGGCGCGTCGGTCGGCGTCAACATTCCGCTGGGACTGGCGACGCTTTCCGGATTCTATAATTACCATCGCGACCGCGAATTTCTTCCGACGAGTCGAATTGAGCAGACGGACGGCTCTTACGGCGCAACGGTCTATTTGAATATGGACGGATTTTACTTTGCGGCGAGCGGGTTTTACGGGAGCGATAAATATCGCGGTCGCGCGGCGGTCGGAACGGGCGAGAACGCGTCGATCGTTAAGGCGACCTACGACGGCAGTCAATGCGCCGGATTCTTTGAGACCGGGTACGAAATGATGGGCATGGGCATGTTCGTTCTCAAGCCGTTCGCGTCCTATTGCTATTCGAACGTTCGCCACGATCGATTTGATCCGACGACGTTACAATCCGCGCCGGGTAAAAAGAAGTACAATTCGTGCCGCATGACGCTCGGTTCGCGCGTCGACTTCAACCTTGCGGGGCTCGACTTCTTTACGCTTCAAGGGCGAATGGCGTGGATTACGGAACTTCGCTCCAAGACGGAATCGTTCTCGTCGTTCAATTACGGTCGCATTCCGGGCGACTTCTCTCCGGCGTCGCCGTATTACTTCGGGAACGGCGCAGGCAGCGACTACTTCTGGGGCGGCGTTGGAATGCGACTTTCCGCGTTCGGGATGCTTTCCGTCTCGATCGACTACGACTGCTACTTCAATAAGCGACAGACGCTGCACGAAGGCGGGCTTGGGCTTCTCTTTGGGTTCTAACGCGGTCGACGTTGAGTTCGTCGACGTTGGTTAGTCAAGATTCCGACTCATAGGAGGGACTACTACGGCGCGCGTCCGGCTAGTCCCTTTTTCGTCGACGTTTTGCCGCGACGTTTGCCGCGACGCTATTGTCTTGACGTTTTATTTTACCGTTCCGTTTTTTACGCGGCAAGCGCGATTTGGAATCTCGACGGCGCGACTCCGAATGGCTTTGAGTTTGAAATCGCGTTCTCTTTTCGTTGGCGCGTTGCGTTTTCTCTTGCCGTCTTCTCTTGTCATCGGCGAAAAATCGACTAGAATATTGGGACAAATCCAGAGAATGCGAGTATGCGCGGCGTACGGATAGTCGCGCGAAAGGAGTCCTTGCAAAATGCCGGTAGAACGCGAACAGATAGATCGAGCGAAACAGATTCGGAGTAGTTTGGCGCAGTTGAAAGATTCGCTGGACTACGATTCGAAGAAGCGCGAGATTGAAGAGATCGACGCTATGATGACGGAGCCGGGATTTTGGGACGATCAAGAGAAGGCGCAGAGCGTCGTCGGGCGCATTAAGGCGCTTAAGGCGCTCGTCAAGCCGATGGACGAGATCATTAAGGAGCTCGACGAGCTCGACGTCTTCTTCGAACTCGGTCAAGAAGACGAAGAGACCGCCGCCGAGATTCCTAGTAAGCTCGAACAGGTGGAAAAGACGCTCGCGGATCTTGAGACGGCGGCGCTTCTGAACGGTCCGTACGATTCGAACGACGCGATCGTAACGATCAACGCGCGCGACGGCGGCACGGACGCCAACGACTGGGCGGAAATGCTCCTTCGCATGTACCTTCTCTGGGCGCAATCGCGCGGATACACCGTTGAAATTCTGGATCGACAGGACAACGAAGAGGCGGGAATTAACAGCGCGTCGTTTATGGTTCGCGGCCCGATGGCGTACGGTTACCTCAAGAGCGAGATCGGAACGCACCGACTCGTTCGCATTAGTCCGTACAACAGCGAAGGGAAGCGTCAGACGAGTTTCGCGGCGGTGGACGTGAACCCCGATATCGACGATTCGATTAAAGTCGATATTCGTGAAGAAGACGTTCGCGAAGACGTGTTTCGCGCGAGCGGCGCCGGCGGTCAGCACGTGAATAAGACGTCGAGCGCGATTCGACTGACGCACATTCCGACGAACACGGTCGTTCAATGTCAGAACGAACGAAGTCAGCATAAGAACCGAGCGACGGCGTGGAAAATGCTACGCGCGCGACTCTTGCAGCGCGAAGAAGAGAAACGCGAACAGGCGTGCTCTCAGAAGTACAAGAATCTTGCTAAAGTCGGTTTTGGATCGCAGATTCGGAACTACTTTTTGCATCCGGATCAACGCGTCAAGGATTCTCGCACGGGCTATTCCGTCGGCAATTTCCACGAAGTTCTCGACGGAGGCGTTCAACCGTTCATGGAAGAATACCTTCGGTGGCGCGTGAAAACGGATTAACGTCGTCGCGCGCGCCGCGTTCTCGACGATTTTGGAACGGAGTTCTCAATGCCGACGTCGCTCTTTCAATATGAAATGTTGCCGACGACGTGGTTTTACTTGTCGTCGCTCCTGATTTTAGCGGTTTTTTTCCGCTTCAATCGGCTTTTCTGTCTGCGCAATTGGGACGTGTTTGTCCTTTTGTCGACGACTCCCGGTCTCGTTTACGTAGCGATGGGGTCGGCGTTGCAAGGCTATCTTTGGCTGTATTCGGTCGGCGCGCTTCTTTTCATTCGACTTGCGTTCGACGCGTTTTTACGTCGTCGTCCGATTTTGGAGCCGAATCTGACGTTTTCCGGACTTGCGTTTTCTTCGGTCGCGGCTTCGGCGTTTATGATACCGAATCTCTTTTTGAATCGCGGGGACGCGTGCGAATCGCCGCGCGCGTGGCGTTTGGAGCAAATTCTCGCGGCGGCGGAAGAATCGGATCAAGAGATCGGCGACGTTCGGAATTTGCCGGGTTATCTCCCCTTTCTTCGCGTAGCGCAACGCGCCGATCGATTTTTCGCGCCGTCGCAAGAGTCGTGGAAGAGAGCGGTCGCCGATCTTGCGGCGCGAAAGGGAGAGGAGCAGTTCGTCGAGTTCTTCGGTTTGAGGATTCGCGTGTACCACACGTCGCGCGATTCGAAGCGTCCGGCGGCGAAGGCGATGCGCTGGGCGTCCGGCGCCGGAAACGAGAACGCGTACGATCTCGACTCGCGCTGGGCCTCCCAAGAGGATTTTCCCGAAAGTTTAAACGGGGTTAAAGTTGCGGAATCGATTCCGACCGCGCCGATCGCTCCCACGCTCGGATCCGGAACGACGACCGCGCGCGAATCGCAACCGACCGCGAACGACGCGCGCTCAGACGCGCCGAAAGACGAAGGCGAACGCAGACTCGTCGCGCGCGGTTCCGGGGACGCCGATTCCGTCGGATTTCACTGGACCCCGCTGACTCCCGGCGCGCTGACCCTCGTCCTTTCCGTCGTCGTTTTGCAATTGGGAGTCGTGATTTCGATTATTCTCATCGGCAAGATTCACTTCGGCGCCTTGCAGACCGGTTTTGGCGCCGCCCTGCTTTACCTGCTTCTCCCATATATCAATCAGTTTTCGGCGCGGCTCGATCATATCGTGCCGGCGTACCTCATTTTGACGGCGGTCTTGGCGTATCGTCGTCCCTTTGTCGCCGGCGTGGCGCTCGGAGTCGCCGGCGCGCTCGTCTTCTATCCCTTCTTCTTAATTCCACTCTGGCTCGCGTTCTATTGGAAGAAAGGCGCCGGTCGCTTCGTTATTGGAACTTCCGCCGCTATTTTGACGACGGCCGCGCTACTCTTGGCGCTGATCGAGCCGGGGGACTCCTACGCCGAAGCGCTCGCCGCTGAGTTCGGGCGCCATTCGATGGTCTTGGCGGAGGCGGAAGGGCTATGGGAATATTTGCCGAAATTCTACCGTATCCCGATCATCGCGCTCTACGGCGCCGTCTGCTTTGGGTACGCGATCTGGATTCCGCGCAAGAACCTTGCCACGCTCATTTCGTGCACCGCCGCCTTAATGCTCGGCGCGCAATTCTGGATGGGACGACAAGGCGGGCTTTATATGGCGTGGTACCTCCCCCTCGTCGTGCTGACAACCTTGCGCCCGAACCTTGCCGATCGCACCGCCGTTACGACCGTCGTCGACGTCTAACCCGCCTGACGCCCCCCGGGGCCGACGTCGTTCAGCGCTCTTCGTCTTCCAATTCCACGTCGATAATCGGATCGACTCCGAGCGACGCCAAGAATTTCCCGAACATGAAATCGGAGAAGAGGTGGCGCCCGAGAATCGATCGCACCGCCGGGCTGTCCGTCGTCGACGCGTAAAGAACGTATTGCTCGTTTCCAAGTTGCAACTTTCGTCCGAAGGCGTCCTCTTTCTTCGCCTGCCTTAAAGATTCCCCAACGGTAAGGGGCTTCCACGCGCGCTTTCTCTCCGCGCGGCGCCTATTGAAATCGACGACCAACGGGGCAAAAATCGTCGACGCCGTATCCGACGTCGTTAATTCAAGCCCTCGCCCTCGTTCCCCCTGACGATCGATCAAGCGGAAGTCCCCTCGGGACGCGTCGGCGCGCCACTCGGGTAGGCCGATCGGATAGAAGAGCGCGATCGGCTTGGCGGGCGTTTTGGCGTTCGGCTTGGCGGTCGTCGCGGCGGCGGAGTTTGCGAGTTCCGCGACGAGCGCTTCCTCTTCGTCGCGTTTTCCGGAAGTCTTTCCGCGTTTTGTTTTCTTACCGCGCGTCGAATCGGTCGAGAGGGCGCTCGGCGTCGAATAGAAACCGATTTCGCGCGCGTCGTCGTCGACGTTCGGCGCAACGTCGGGGGTCGCGGGGAGTAGGGAGCGAATTGAGCGGAGGAGAGTCTCGCCGCGTTCGTCGGCGCGCGGCGCGAGTTCGTCGGCGATTACGAGAAGCGATTCGCAATATGACAGAAGAACGCGCCGAGAGAAGCGCCGCCCTGCTTCAAGGGGGACGGAACGCTCGAAATACGCGTATTTTGAGTCGAAATCGAGACAGAGCGTTTCCCATTTTCCGACCGGCGCGAGCGTCTTGCCGTTGACTTTGACTTCCGTTTCCCATCGTCCTTCGAAGAGCGTCGTTCCATGGGCGCCGAGTTCGCACTCGAGATCGAGCGAGTCGCCTTCCTCCGGGAAGACGACGAAGAACTCGACTCCGTCGCAGTTCGCGCCGTTGGAGTCGGATAAGAGCCACAGCCTTTCGTCGCGATCGCACGCCGATTTTGCGTCGCGGTCGCAGCCTTCTTCTCGCAATTGGTTCGTAACGAACGATTTAATGGACGTCATGTCGACCTTTATAAAATAGAGCGGCGCCGAAGTTCGCCTTCGACGCCGCCTTGTTCGGTATCGTTTAGACCTGATATTGTACCCGCCGCAAGCCTCGCGATCAAGGCGCCGCGTCCGATTTGCGCGAAAACGCGGCGCCTGTTTAGCCTCGCCAGCCAGTTTCGCTCGCCAGCCTTGCTGCGGCGAACGCGTCGGCGTTTAGAGCGGTCTCTTGAGATTTTCCCATTTGACCTTCCATCCGTCGGGGAAACCGGGCGCCGTGTCGCCGGAGCGCGGCATGCTCGCGGCGTCGGTCGCGCCGTCCTTTGCGGTTTCGTCGAAGCCTGCGCACATTCCGGCGATCGCGTAGAGCAGCCCCGCGTTGCCCGGAAGGTACGGACCCTTGCCGCCGCGCGCCGACGGACCGCCGAGGTTCGCGCCGGAAAGCGCGTACTTATTGCAAGTCGAGTCGATGAGCAGTCCGTCGACGGCGATTTCCGGACGATTTAAGCGCGCGCCCGCGAGTCCGACCCACGGATAATCCCATCCCCAAGTGCGATCCCAGTTCCATTCTTTAACGATTCGTTCGAGAGTGCGCGTCGCGGTCTCTTTATCGACGGCGTCGGTCGGCGGGATCATTCCCCAAATCCCAATGAGGTCGGGGTGTTCCCACGCGCGCTTTTCAAACGTGTCGGTCCATTCGGCGGAGTGAACGTAATAGCCGTCCTTTTGCGGCAGCGGCGCAAGGTTGGCGCGGACGCGATCCCACTCTTCGCAACGCTCTTTGCCGAGACGTTCGCGCCACGCGTTGGCGGCGTCAAGGCCCCAACGCCAATACGCTAGGTCGAATAGGTCGTCTTTCGTAAAGCCTTGCTCGTCCGGGGGCATAACGGGATCGAGATGGTAGACGCCGTTTTCGTCGACCGTTGCGTAATCGGCCATGTGATCCGCCGTTCCTTCGACGATCGCTTCCCACTTTTTGAGCGTTTCCGTCGTCGGATTGCGGCGATAATCCATTTCGGCAAAGAAGATCGGGTGCGGCTGTTTCCACAGGAGCGCGAGGTTGCCGACCCAGGGCGCGGTGCGACCGTCCGGCGCGATTTCCTTTTGCCATTTCAGACCTTTGTAGTCGAGCTGTTCCGCGAGCGCTTTTGCGCCGGGGGTTACGACTTCGTAAATTTGCGCCGCTTTCTCGCCAAATTCCGCGCGATCCCAAGCCCACCAGTGGATTAAATGTTGCAAGACCATTTCAAGATGGAATCGTCCGCTCCAGGGGCAAATTTCGAGCAGTCCCGATTCCGAGCTTGGCCAGTCTCCGGCGGAGTTTGCGCGCAAGAGGAATTGCGAGAGAACGACGCGGCGCTCCAGTTCGAACCATCGCGGGTCGGAACTTTCGGAGAAATCGACGGCGCCGCCGGTCGTCCAGTAACTTTCCCATCGCGTTTTCGATTCCTTTTCAACGTCTTCGTAAGAGACCGTCGCGTCGTTGACGGCGGGACTTTCCGCGCGGGGCGGGTCGCGGTAATCTTTGCCGTAGAACGCGACGTTGAACGTTTTGTCGCCGTCCTTAGCAAGCGCGATTCGCAACGTCGAGGAATCTCCCAACTGATCGACCGCGAGACCGGGCGCGTCGACGCGAACGTCGTAAGAATAATCGCCGAGCGTATTTTCCGCGTATTCATTTTGTAACGTTCGTTGAACGACGACGGAGTCTTCCGCTTTACGCACGACTTTGAAAGGCGTTTGGGGCGCGCTTTCGGAGAAGTCTCCCGTCCAAGCGTCGCGTTTGAGATTCGGATATGGGAACGCAATTTCAACGGCGAGAAGTTTCGCCGCCTTGGCGTCGCAATTGATTTTCACCGAAAGAATCGAACGTTTTTCAACGTCGTCGCTCACACAGGTCGAAACGGAGATCGTTTCCCCTTGAAATTCAAAGGACGTCGAATGAACGCCGGTCCAAATATTCAGTTGACGTTTAACGTTGGCAATTTCCGACTTGTCGACGGGCGTTCCGTCCGCTTTCGTCAACCGAACGCGGGCGAGATTCATTTGATGCGGAGAATTGCGGATCCAAGAGTAGAGATCCTTGCGGTCTTGCGGGAACGGATCGCCGCCGGAAAGCCTGCCTTGCGAATAGGTTCCGGTCTTCGGCACGTCTTTCCATTCGTATTTTGACGGAAGAGGCTCGGAGAACCAGCCCCAGTGGGAAAGCGTGTCCCCAGAAAAAGTCTGAAGTCCCGTTCCGTCGACGTTAAAGCAGAAATTGCCGTTTCCGACGGGCAACCGCTCCATGAGTTCGGCGCTTTTGATCTGATGACGCTCGACGACGGCGCGACGATCGATCGGTTCCTTTAGTTCTGCGGCGTAGAGCGTTCCGACCGCGACGAAGGCGAGCGTCGCGCATAGAATCGCGCGTTTTATCTGCGTTCTTTTCATAAAAAGATCTTCCTAAACTATTCCATATCATGTGAAAACGGATCGTCGCGACGTCTTAAGAGCCCTACCCCGGAGGGAGGATGGCGACGTAAGCGTTCGCGACGCGCGCTCATTTGCCGTAACGCGAAAGTTGCGCGTCCGTTAGACTATCGAATTGGTTTACCGCAACGGTTTCGAGGTCGCGAGCGCGACGCAACGCCCCTGATCGCCAACCGCGCAATAGAAGTGATAGGCGACGCCGTTCCACTTAACGACGGACGGTTTGTGAGCGAACGTTTGATCGAACGGTTCCGACGGTTCCACGAGATGCGCGCCGTCCCATTTTCGCCAGTGGACGAGATCGCGCGAGACGGCGAACGTGTCGAACGCTTTCGGTTTCCAGAACGCGCCGAAATAGACCATCGCCCAAAGATCGCCGATTTGAATGATCTGCGGATCGCCGGAGATTCCGGAACCGTTGTCGACGACGGGACCGTCGCCGTAGCGTCGCCACGATTTCAGATTGCGCGAGACCGCGATTCCAATTCGTTCGATCGACGCGCCCGTCGCGACGCTTTTGCCGTTGTAGTAGCAAACGAAGGGATAGCCTAACGTTTCGTTACGGTCCCAAATCACGTTCGTTTTGTACATCGTGGTTTTTTCGAAAGCGCGAGCGTCGGGGTCTTGCGGGGTCATAATCGGCTCGGGCAGGCGCGTCCAAACCTTTGGTTCGGTCGGGGCGTCGGTGTAAGCGAGACCGATTTTGAGGGGATCCGGCTCGTAGCCTTTCCCTTCGCCGCCGATGTACGTGAACCAGTATTTCTCTTGGAACTTCCGGATCGCGTAGGAACCGCCCCATTCATAATCGACGAGCGCGGCGGAAGGCGAGCATTGCCACGCGTCCCATCCTTCCTTTTTAAAAGGCGCGACCGTTCCGAGGGATTCCCAATGCAGTAGATCGTCGCTTCGAGCGAGCTTGGCGACGTACCCTTCCTTATTGAGGAATCGGAGGTAGACCATGAACCACGTTTCGTCGACTCGGTAGATATTAGGCGAATCGACCATATCGCCGTCTTCTTGCGGTAGAACGACGCCGTATTTGTACGGCGTTTTGAGTTCGTTGTACACGGCGTTCATATCGTCGTCGGAAACGTTGTTTGGCGCGGCGAGGTCGACGGGAATCGGTTTGAGCGAATCTTCGGGATCGCGCGCGAAGGCTCGCGCGGAAAGTCCGGTCGGCAAGGTCGCGACGAGCGCGGCGGCGCCGGTAAGAAAACGACGACGTGGAAAAATCTGGGCTGATGCGCGCATGACGTGTCTCCTTTGATGAAGCGCGAACGATTTTAACGGATACGGACAATTATATTTGCGCGCGCCGCAGTTGCAACAAATCGCCGTCGCGCGCGCCGCACGGAATTCTTCGAAACAAAAAGATAGGGAGAGTTTCGCGCGCGTGAAACTCTCCCTAATTCGCGTCAAAGACGTCGAAGCGCGCCTTTATTTCTCGGCGGAAGCGGTCGGAACGCATATTGTCGCGTCTTTCGCGCGCTCAGGAGGAACGATCTCAAGGGAAGATATTTTACCGTTTTCGATCGTCCCCTGAACGGTCGTGTTTTTAGACGTCCAAAGTTTGAAATCGACGTTCCACATTTTCGGTAGCGCCGGCGCGATAAAGAACTTATCGCCGTCGGTTTGCAAAGCGAGACTCGGCGCCGCCGTATTCAAGACGCCGCCGTTGTCCATATCGGGAATCCAGTCGAAGTTCGGCCCCCAAAACGCCGGAAAACGCTCGCTTGTGGCGCCGTTTCTCGCGCGTTTTACAAGATTTTCTCTGGCGCCTTCCGCGTCGCCGAGGTACGAGCAGAAGATATCGTCTTGCGCCCAACCTGTGGAAAAATGATTGCGGCGGATCGCGTAGGCGTTTTTCGCAAGTTCAACGCCGGGTTTCTCGAATGAGAAGAGTCGGAAGGGGAAGACCGGGTAGAGTTCCGGCGTTTCTACGTTGTGACTATCAGCGAACCGTTCGGCAGGGGACAGGACTTCGAGTCCGGAATCGGCGTCTTTGCGAGTCGGCACGTCGGGAACTCTTTGTAAGAACTCGTTCCAGTACGCGCGATCATTCGTCGACGTCAAATTCTCCGGCAACGCCAGTAGACGTTGCAAAACGGCGCGAACCCCGGCGATTTCCGGCGTGGAATTATCGCAGTCCCACCACGTTTCCAGAGACTGAGCGGGACTCATCTTCAATTTGCCCGTTGCGGGATCGACGGCGTAATACGAATCGAAGAACTTTACAACGGACTTTGCGGTCGGAATGGCTTTTTCCTTCAAAAAGATTTCGTCTTGCGTGAACTCATAGTACTGCAACGCCAAGAAGGCGAGTTCCAAGCCGCCGACCCATTCGCGTTTGTGCCATCCGCTCGCTTGCAATTTATCGTCGCGTTCGTTCCAGGGTTGTAGACCGTAAGTCTCCGGGAACACGGCGCCGTCCAGGTAAATGCACTCGGGGAAATAAGCGCCGTCGGCTCCGAGGTATCGTTTCGCGCGATATTCGCAGAGCGGGATCAGGGCGCAGTACTTGTCAAAGAGTGGCTTCGTTAGCTCGAAGTCGCCGGAACTGAACGTCGCGTAGTATGGAAGTCGCGTGTTCTGCCACCAGTAGCCGGGTCCCCAACGCCGATAGTCGTGCGACGACGGCATATTCTGATGAGCGTGCGTGAATAGCCCGCCGTTGAATTTGATCGGATATTCGCCGCGTCCTTGACACGCGATCATGAAGCGTTGGAGCGCGTATGAGCGCGAGACGTCGAACGTTTCCGCCGCGACGGCGGCGCGCTCCTCTTCCGAAAGGGATTGAGTCGCCTCTTCATTGGGAGAGAATCGGACCCAGCTTCGCGCGGCAAAATCGCGCCAATATCCGATCGTCTCGTTTCTACGTTTCTCGATGGGGAGCGCCTTCGCGGCGTCGGCAATGAGAACGATTTGATCGAGCCATTCGTCCAAAGAATCCGTTTGAGCCGCGTGCGTCGCAATTTCAAAACGACGCGCGCGACCTTTGGAACTCACGAGGGTTTGCTCGTCGCTCCAGGTCGAGTTGGTCCCGTAGACTAAGAGTCCAAACGTCCGATTGACGTAGGGATCCGGTTGATACCCGGGAAATTCGTCCAGACCTTGCGTTTTGGCTATTTCGTCGTAATATTTCGTTTTGATATTGCGGTGGTAGCAAAGAATGCGATTGGCGGCTTTCAGTTCCGGAGTGGAAAGGACGCGATCGTTTTGAATCGTAACTTTCTCAGATTGATCGGGCGTGTGCCAAAGATCGCTAACCATCGGGGCGGTCAGCGTTTCCCCGTCGCCTATTCTCCACGGTCGTAAGAAGGCGCGAGAAGTATCGTCAAGATCGCTTTCAATTTCCACGACGACGACCGGGCGATTCGTATCGACCCAGAGTTTTACGCGAATTTGCCGTCCTTCCGGTCCGTACGCGGCGGAAATCACGCCGGTTTCGACGTCCAAGACCTGTCGAAAGGTCGAGGCGACGTTCTCCGAAGATTGCTCGGAGGTCAATTCAATTTCAACCGCGCCAACCTTCGCCAAATGCCCGTAGTCGTCCCACGAGTCCGTTCGCGCGAGAAGAATGTGGAGCTTTGCCGAAGCGTCAAAATAGGCGTTGATTCCGACTTCGCCGTTTCCGAGCGGCATGGTTCCGTTCCAATCCTTCGACGGCGTTTCCCAAACGACTCGATACGGCGACGTCGCCTCCGCGTCGTTTGCGGCAAAACAAAGAGTCTTTCGGGGCGAGAAACAAACTGCGGCTAGGACGATCAAAACCCCGCACGAAAATAGAATCGTCCGACTGAATCCGTTGAATAACTTCATGCGCCAACTTCTCCACGACAAAGGTGTTCGCCGCTGTCGACGTAAAGTCGGCTTCGCGCCGACTTGGCGGCGTTTTTGCCTATCGGAGCGGCGTAAAAATGCTTGTTTGCGACGTCGAACGGACCTCTTTTCCGTGAAAATTCTTCCGTGAAAAAAGCCCCTCGAGGAACGCGCCGACGCCCCTGAGGATACCAAACGAACGCGTTTATTACAATCCTTTCGTTAAAAAAACGCGTAAAAAGCCCGCGCGATTCGGTCGCATTGCCTTTCGCCGGAGAAATCCTTTTGGACGACGAGAGGAATTTTTCGCGCCAATCTTTTTTAACGCGCGGAGGATTTAGACGTTCAAACGTTGACTTGACGTCGGCGGTTGCAGTGCGTACAATGTCGGGCAGGAAAGGAGCGAGAATCCGATGACTGT
>ONGM01000068.1 GCA_900317365.1 uncultured Planctomycetota bacterium | reverse complement strand
TCCGCCGACTAAAGCCGGCGGCTTCCCCGCGCTTATGGAGCGCGGGCGGCGCTTTCGCGCCGGGAAAATCGCCCTTTGGGCGATGGCCGCGCCTTCGGCGCGTTTGGCGCTTTCGCGTGAATCATAGCGTCGCCTTATCCGCCGACTAAAGCCGGCGGACCAACGCTCGGGCGTTGGATCCCGTTTCGCGCACCCGCGCGTTTGGTGAATCGTCGCTCCCGTTGGTCGCTTGCCGGATTGCAAACGCTAAAACAGTCAAAAATGTCGAGTACAGAATTCGCTCCGCACCGTGGAGCGAATTTGATAGGCAATTAAGCAGCGAGGTCATGAGGCAAGAACAATGGCGGAACGTTTAAAATTAAAGGCGGGCGCGAAGGTTCCTTTTCCGGAGCGACTTTACGAAGGCTACGAACTTGTCGGCGAAGATCAAATGAAGGCGAACGTTAGCGTCGATAAGATCGCGGAGGTCATGCGCGATTTCATTAAGACGCAGAAGGAGCCGATTTTTTTCTTTCTCGAGTTGCCGCCGCAGCATCCGGAGTTGGCCGGTCGGAACGTCGAACTTTACGGAGACGAACCGAACGAGGTTTACTATATGGACGGCGCGCGCCCGGACGTCGCGATCGGAATCTTAGACTCCGTCGGAACCCTGCTCGTTAACGACGGGCTGGCGGCCTTCGGGTACGGAAATCATATCAATCACGACGAGATCATGTTCAGCAAGTACAACGTAACGAACGTCTACAGTCGCGATATTTGGAAGTACGCCGCGCTTTTCGAGGCGCATAAGATCGAAAAGACGGAACGTTTGGTCACCGCGTGGGAGACGTTCTCACAAGACGCGCCGGGTAGCTCGACGCTCTACGAATATCGCGGTAAGACTGTTTACGATATTCCGAAGTTCTTCGCGAAATACGGGCTTTACCGCGCGAAACGCTGATACGGAGTAGGCGCCGTTCGCATTGGAGGGCGTAGGCGAGCTACTTTCGCGTCTGCGCTTTTGTCTGCGTCTTCATCTGTTCTTCCGCCCAGCGATAGAGCGAGTCTAGGGCGGGGAGGAGGGTTTTGCCGTTTTCCGTAAGGGAGTATTCGACGGTCGGCGGTATCATCGGGTCTTGGAACGAACGCTTTTCATACGCGGAAGAAGATATCGACGCATACCTAACTTACGCGGAAAAGAACGGTTATCGCCACATTTATCTCGCCGGACATTCCCTCGGCGCGAATAAAGTCCTCTATTACCTTTCCCGTACTCACGACGCGAGAGTCGAGAGCTTTGCCTTCTTGTCCCCTGCGAATTTAACCTATATGACGTCGGACGTTACGCCGTTAGAAGCGTGGACGATTCAAGAGCTTGTCAAGAAGGGCGCCGGAGATCAACTCTTGCCGTTCCTTTTTATGGGCTGGGTTCAGTGCGTTGCAGACGCCGCGTACGACTGGTATTACGGCGGACTCCTGAACAACGTTCACACCGATCGGAACGGCGATTTTTCCCAGGCGGCGAAGATTACTCATCGCGGCGCGCTCTTCGTCGGATCGTACGATACCTTCACCGACGGCGACCCCGTCGAGTTCCTAAAGAATTTGAACGACCATATGCCGACCGCCAAAGAGAATAAGTTGATCGTTATCGAAAAGACTGGGCACACGTATCAGGGCAAACGCCAAGAGATCGCGGACGCTCTTCGCGACGTCGTTTGCGAATGGCGGGAAGAGGTGGAACGGGACGAGGTCGGGCGCGCGGTGGAAGGAGTCGAGAAAGAAGGAGTCGAGAAATGCCTTTCGTTATAGCGAAAACGAGCGCGTCGGTAACCGACGAGCAAGCTACCGAGATTAAAACGCGACTCGGCAATCGCGGACAACAAAAAAACGCGCGCCGGAAATCGGCGCGCGTTTTTATGCGAGGCTAGGCTGAAAGGCTAGGCGTCCTGTTCCGCAGGCGCGGCTTTGACCGGCGCGGACTTCCGTTTGAACCCGACGCGGCGTTTCTCGAAGAAGCGTCCGAAGGGGCGGCAGGTCAGCAAGGCGGGGAGGAAAACGAGGTCGCCGAATTCCGCCGTCATGAGAATGGCGAGCATGAGGATCCCGAAACGTTGCGTCGGAACGAACGTGCTGAAGGCGAAGGAGGCGAGCCCGAGACCGGCGATTAAGGTCGACTGCGTCATCGCGGTGGCGCAACGTCGGTACGCGTTGAGCGCCGCCTCTTTCGGCTTTAGGCCGGAATTGAGCCCGTCGGAGAACCACGTTAGGTAGTGCATCGTGTCGTCCACGGCGACGCCTAAGGCGACCGAGGCGGTCATCATCGTTCCAACGTCGACGAGCACCCCCGCCCAGGACATGAACCCAAAGACGACGACGACGGGGAATATGTTCGGTATCATCGCAATGAACCCCGCAGGAACGCTGCGAAGAATGAAAATGAAGACGAACATAATCAGGACGAACGCCATGATCAAGCTCGAGGTCAGCCCGTTAATGAGCTCGTGCTGCGTCTGGTAGACGAGCGGGACCATTCCGGTGTACTTCGCGGAGAACCCGGCAGGGTAGATCCAGTCTTTGTCGTGCGCTTCTCCCATCGAGAGTTGTAGGTCCGCCTTCTCGGCGTCGGTCATGTCTTTGAGCGTGAACTCGCGCATGAGCGTCTTGGCGTCCTTTGCGTCCTTGCTTTTGCGCTTGTCGTCGTCCTTTGGCAGATTGTCTTCAACGTACTTTCGCGCTTCCGCGAGGACGGTCGCGGGATCGAGTCGGTTCAGGGACGAGGTGAGTTCGAGCGAGGCTTCCGCGAGCGTCGGCTCGACGACGTCCTTGACGTGGCTAATGAACGCGGAGTAGTCGATGTCCTTTTTGAGGGACCAGACGCGAATACTAATGCGCCAGATTTCGACGCCGCGCTCGCGAAGCCATCGTTCGGCGACGTCGCGTAACGCCGCGTTTTCGTCGTAGGTCAGTCGGCGCAAAGAATGCTCTTTGCGAGTCGCGAGCATGAGAGTCGCGAGATCGTTGACGTTCTGTTCGACGAGCGTGTCCTTTGAACGAGTCAAGGCGTCCGACTCGCGTTTGAGCGCGTCCGCGGCGCGTTCGAGACGCTCCGCTTCTTGGAACCGGGCGAAGAAAGGCGCGAGCGATTCGGAGACTTCGGCGTCTTCGACCGTTTGGAACGCGGCGTAAGTCGCGTTCTGGGCGTCGGCGCCGAGTTCCTTGCGCAGTTCCGCTTCGAACGCGTCGCGCTCGGTTTCAAACGCTTTGCGCGCCGCCGCTTCGCTTTCGACGGCGTATTGGGCGAGTTCGTCGATCGTCGGGTTACCTTCGATCGTTAAGTAATCGCGCAACGCGTCGCGGTTTTCGTCGATCGTTTTGCCGACGACGGTCGCGACGGCGCGATATGTCGCGCTTCCTTTCGTCGCCATTTCTTCCGGGTTCGGCGCAAAGAGCGCGACGGAGAGCGCGCCGCCGACGTCCTCGGAGAGTTCCGTTTTCAATTTTTCGCTGAGCTTGTCGATGAGTTCAAGTCGCTCCGCCGTTCGGAAAGATTCCGACGACAGCTTCTTATTGTCGAAGCAGATCACGAGCTCCATCGGAACGAGGGGACCGAGCTTGTCCTCGAGCCAGGTGTAGTTCTGGACAATATCCGCGTCCGGCGAGAAGAAGCTCATCATCTTCACCGACGTCTTGATCTTCGGCAGGTAAAATCCGAAGAAGATCATGAGTCCAAAACAGAAGGCGAGCGTCAGGTTGTGATGACGAATAATCCAACCGCCGACGTAATCCCAGAAGCTGTGCAGTCGCCCCTGTTTGACTTCGAGCCCCTTGCCGCCGTGCTCTTCCGCGAATTTTTTCGACGGATTGAAGTGCAGCAGCGCCGGAAGGTAGAGGAAGAGGAGCAAGAGCGTGCAAAGAACGCCGATCGCCGAGTAGAACCCGAACTTCGTAATCGGGACGAGTCGCCCTAGGAAGAGCGAACCCAGCCCGAGCGCGGTCGTTAATTGCGCGAAGAAGCAAGGCGTAAACGCGTGTCGCACCGCGCGTTCGCACGCCCCTTCGAGCCCGCCTTCGCGAATCGCGTCGTGGTAATAGTTAATTAAGTGGACGGCGCCGGACATTCCGAGCACGTAGACGAGCGCCGGCATACTCAGTAGGATGGAGTCGCACGTTCCGCCGGTTAGCGACACGATCGCGAGCGCGACGCCGGCGGAGAGCGCCGCGATCCAGAAGACGAAGAGGGTTAAACGAATACTGCGCAAGCAAATGAACGCGACCGTCACGCCGATCAACGCGCAGACGCCGGCGAGTCGATAGAGAGTTCGCTGACCTTCCTGATCGAGCGCGACGTTGTCGACCGGCGGCCCGCCTAAAATGACGCCGTCCATGCGCACTTTGCGCCCGTTCGCGATTTCGTCGCACATCGCAATGAAATTTTTCACCATTTGCGCGGCGAAGGAGCCCGTTTGCACTTGCGTCGTGTCCGGCAGTCCGCACTCGACGGAGATTTCGCGAATGCGGTTGAGGATTCCTTGGAGTTTCTTGCCGTCGCGCGCGTCCTTATTGAGCGTAACGATCATCGCGGTGCTCTTGCCGTCGGGTCCGATCAAGGTGCCTTTGAGCTTTTCGCGAATCATGGCGTCGAGCGAGCTTTCGTCGTCGGCGTTGCGCGCGCCGCCCTGCGGTCGGCGTTCCGCTTTTTCGTAGGACTGCTTGAGAAGTTTGACGAGTCTCGGCCCGGTCATGACCGATTTGAAATATTGAGCGTCCTTTGCGGCGTCGCGGTTTTCGTCGACGAGTTCCGCGCCGGACGCGTCGATGAGCGCCATTGTTGACGCGTTCGGCGTTTCTCCGGCGAGTTCGCGGAGTTCCTCTTTCGCCTCTTCCGGCGCGTTTTTGAGTTTCAGATCCGCCTTAAAGGATTCCGACGGCGCGGAAAGCGAGTAGTTGTCGATCGTCTGTTCCGGCGCGAGCTTCTGCGCGAACATTTCGATTCTGTCGTCGTCGAGTTCGCAACCGTTCCAGCTAATAACGACGTAGCTTTCGTACGGGAAGTTTTTGAGATACCAGCGATAGTCGCGCGTTTCGCTATAATGCGCCGGCAACCAGTCTTCGACGGAGTTCGAGTTGCTTTCGATCGTCTGCTTCGTTCCCATCCAGACGAAGGCGAGTAGGAAAACGACGACAAAGACGATACGGAATCCGTATTCTTTAAAAAAATCAGTTTTCATTCGAATATTTCCCGAACGAACGCATACGTTGCGTTACGCGATATGCGAAAGGAGAAGAAGCGCGAAATCGACGTTCGAGCGAGCGTCCGCGACAGGCGACCAATCGTCGTCGCGGTCGTCGACGTTCTCGTTGGCGTCGGTTTCGTCGTTGTAAGAGTCGTCGCCGGAGTCTTCGTCAGAGTCGTTCGTTTGCGGATCGACGTAAGCCGCTTGACCGACGGAGTCGCGTTGCGATTCCTGAGGCGATCGGACGTAATTCGCCGTCGCAAGGTTCGAGCGTCGCCGCGCGCTTGCGGCGCGAGACGTCGGAATCGGCACGAAGTCGGGCAACGTTTCGTACCCGTCGAGATCTTCGGAAGTCGCGGAATCGTCGTACGCGTCGGGATCCGTCGCGTTATTCGAGCGCGAGGAGTCGACGTCGAGCGAGTTTCCACCGGGGAAGAAGGACGAGTTCGACTTGGAAGTTTTCGCGCGCTTTTGCGATTTTTCAGTCGAGCGTTCCGACGCGGATTCCGAATCGTCGTTGCCCTCGTTCTTTTCGAGTCTTTCGCGCAGTCGTTCGTTCTCTTCGAGCGCGTCGCGCAACTCAAATTGAACGCGGTAGATTTCGTCTTCCAGTTGTCGACGTTCGCCAATGAGAATCGCTTCGTTGATCGCGTACTGTTTACGCGACACGCACGCGGAAGTCGGCAGTAACGCGGAGACGACGACGAGCGCGACGAGCGCGCGCTTTGCGTCTCGGAATAAAGTTCTAGGCGTCATTTGAACGTCCCTGTCTTCGCGAATCGCAACGCAATTGAGCGCGCGAAACGCGGCGTCTTGTCATGATCGGCGCCGCGTCCGTGCGGCGTCGCATTGGGAACTGTAGCGTTTTTTCCGCGATATTTCAACGACAATTTTTCGTCTTTTTGTCAGACCGACGGAGTTTTGTAAGAAAAAGACGCGACTGATTTTCTGAATAAAACGATTGCGCGGCGTGCATTAAGTTTGTAAATTAGATAAGTTAAGTGAATTCGTCGCGTTGAGGAGAAACGGCGAATTTCACGGAACGCTCAAAAAAAGGACGTCCCTCCGCGCGCCGTCGAATCGAGGAGCGCGAAGGAACGTCCTTGGACGAGAAAATCAGGATGAGCGCTCGAGGGAGCCGCGCGGCGTTTTACGCGTTCGTTTGCGCGTTGTTGGCGCCGGTTCGCGGGAACGCTTCGACGACTTGGTCGACGAGTCCGTAGTCGCGCGCTTCAATCGCGGACATGAAGTTGTCGCGGTCGGTGTCGCGTTCGATTTCTTCGAGCGTGCGGCCGGAATGCTTCTTGAGAATGTCGTTGAGACGTTGTTTGGTGAAGCGGAACTCTTTCGCGTGAATCATGATTTCTTCGGCGGTGCCTTCCATTCCGGCGAGCGGCTGGTGAATCATGACGCGCGAGTTCGGAAGCGCGAAACGCTTGCCTTTGGCGCCGCCGGCGAGCAACACGGCGCCCATCGACGCGCATTGACCGATGCAGTACGTCGCGACGTCGCAACTGATGTATTGCATGGTGTCGTAAATCGCGAGACCTGCGGTTACGCTTCCGCCTGGGGAGTTGATATAGAGATGCACGTCGGCGTTCGGATCGACCGCTTGAAGGTAGAGAAGTTGCGCGACAACGATATTAGCGCTTTGCGCGGTAACTTCGGAACCGAGGAAGACGATTCGATCTTGAAGAAGGCGACTGTAGACGTCCATCGCGCGTTCTTCGCGGCCGTTGGTGTTATCGATGACGATCGGGATAAGGGACACTTTTTGATTCCTTTATAGACCATTCGAGGACGCGTCGTATAGCGCGTCGCGTGAGAACGAGGAGCTTTCGGCGCGAACGCCAAGCGCGATTAACTTTGTTGTTCGGTCGGCGTCTTCGTGAGAATATTGTCGACGAGTCCGTACGCTTTCGCTTCCGGCGCGGACAGATAGAAGTCGCGATCGATATCTTTGGCGATCGTTTCGACCGTTTTGCCCGTGCTCTCGGCGAGGATTTCATTGAGGGTCTGGCGATCTTTGAGGATTTCCGCCGCTTGGATCTCGATATCGGAGACCTGGCCGCCGACTCCGCCCCACGGCTGGTGAATCATGACTTTCGAGTGCGGCAACGCGAACCGCTTGCCCTTCGTGCCGCCCGCGAGCAGAATGGCGCCGCCGCTCGCCGCGAGTCCGACGCAATACGTGGCGACGGGGCACGACATGATCTTCATCGTGTCGTAGATCGCGAGCGTCGCGGAAACGCTTCCGCCGGGCGAGTTGATGTAAAAGCTGATATCTTTTCGACGATTGACGCTCTGCAAATAGAGCAACTTCATAACGAGTTCGTTAGCGGACCCGTTGGTAATTTCGCCTTGGAGGAAGATGATTCGATTGTCGAGGAGCAGGTCTCCCAAGGTCATCGATCGCTGGCGTTGATAATCCTGATATCCGGAGTTCATGGACCCTTGGAGCGTCGACATGATCGACGAGTAACGAGCTTCGTTAGACATATGATTTTTCACTTAACGTAAATTGAATTGCGTAAGACGCGTTTCCGGCGCACGACCGGTCGCGTCGACGATCGCGAAGTCGCAAGCGCGACTCGCGCGTATGAACGAACGTTCGACGCTTGCATTATAGTTATACGCATTGTTGACGCCAAATCAAGAAAAAAACGCCGCGCAAATTTTGGCGACGTTTTTTTCTTGTAACGAGACTTCCGCGCGTCGCGCGGGTTCAGCGCGATTCGCGTTACTTAACGCGACGGAGCATAATGCGGCTGTCGGCGACGGAGCATCCTTTGCCGTCTTCGTGCACGATCAACGGGTTAATATCGCATTCGGCGATTTCCGGATGATTGACGAGCATCGTGGAGAAGTTCAGGAGCGTCTTTTCGAGCGCGGCGACGTCGCATTTCGGAGCGCCGCGGAAGCCGTCGAGCATCTTGAACGTCTTGATCTGTCGAATCATTCGTTCGGCGGAGATCTTCTGCATCGGGGCGAGTCGGAACGCGACGTCCTTCCAGAGTTCCGCGTACGTGCCGCCGTGTCCGATCATGACCAACGGACCGAATTTCGCGTCCCGATTGCATCCGAGAATGACCTCGACGCCTTTTTCCGCCATTTGTTCGATGAGGATCGAATCGATCTTGGCGCCGGGAACGTTCTTTTCGACGTTCGCGTAGATTTGCGCGTATGCTTCTTTCGCCTTTTCGGGACCTTCGACGTTGAGGATAACGCCGCCGGCGTCGAACTTGTGCTTGACGTCGTCGGACATGACCTTCATCACGACTTTAGCGCCGATGCGTTCGACGATTTCAGCGGCTTCTTCGGGGGACTTTGCGACTCCGCTTTGTAGCAGCGGGAGATCGTAGCATGCGAAGATAGCGCGGCATTCGGCTTGCGTGAGGTATTTTTCGTCGGCGTCGCCGAGTTTTTCCGCGATGATTTGCTTGGCTTTTTCGACGTTTCCGCCGTCGGCGACGACGTATTCGCGTCCGGTGAGCGCGCGGAATTCGGTCAATTTAACGTAAGCGCCGAGCGCCGCGACCGCGTCTTCCGGGAACGAGTAGTTCGGAACGCCTTGCGAGACGAGCTTTTCAACGCCTTCCGCTACCGCCGCCGCGCCCATGAACGCGCAGACGACCGGTTTACCCGAGCTTTTAATAACCGCCGGAATGTCCGCGCCGATCTTGTCGGAGTCGGTCATCGATTGCGGCGTGAGAAGGATCAGACCCATGTCGACGTTCGGGTCGGACATGATGAGTTCGGTCGCCGTTTGATAACGATCGCTGTGGGCGTCTCCGAGGACGTCGACCGGGTTGCGGAGCGACGCGGCGGGGGGCATGGTTTCCTTGAGTTTCGCCTTCGTTTCGTCGGAGATTTGGGCGAGTTTGAGCCCGTTTCTGACGGCGGCGTCGGTCGCCATGATGCCGGGTCCGCCGGCGTTCGTAATGATCGCGAGGTTCTTGCCTTTCGGTTCCGGTTGCGTCGTATAGAGCGCGGCGCGGTCGAAGAGTTCGGCGATCGTGTCGACGCGCTGGACGCCCGATTGCGTGAAGATTGCGTCGTAAACGGCGTCGGAGCCGGCGAGCGAACCGGTGTGGCTGCTGACCGCTTTCGCGCCTTCCGCGCTACGGCCGGATTTCAGGCAGAGCACGACCTTGCCCTTTTCCCAGAAGATCTTCGACGCGATCTCGATGAAGCCTTTTCCGTCGGCGATATCTTCGAGGTAGAGGGCGATCGCCTTCGTTTTCGGGTCGTCGGCGAGGTATTCGAGGAGTTCCGTTTCGTTGACGTCCGACTTATTGCCGACAGAGACGAACTTGGAGAAGCCCATCTGACGAGCTTCGGCGAAGTCGAGAACGGAGGTGCAGAGCGCGCCGGATTGGGAGATGAACGCGAGCGAGCCTTGTTTGCAGATCTTGGACGCGAAGCTCGCGTTCAGACCGCATTCCGCGTTGATGACGCCGAGGCAGTTCGGACCGACGAGCGGAATGCCCGCTTCGCGAGCTTTGCGCGCCATTTCTTTTTCAACGACGGCGCCGTCGTGCCCGACTTCTTTGAATCCGGCGGAAATAATGACGATACCCTTCGCCTTCTTTTCGATCGCCTGATCGACGACGCCGGGAACGAACTTCGCGTTGACGAGAACGACGACGAGATCGACTTCGTACGGGATTTCCAGAAGGGTCGTGTACGCCTTCAGACCTTCAATTTCCCCGCCTTTCGGGTTGACCGGGTAAATGTTGCCTTTGAAATCTTTGATCAGATTGACAAGGACGTCGTTTCCGACGCCGCCTTTTTTGGCAGACGCGCCGACTACGGCGACAGACTTCGGGTTAAAAATACTGTCAATATTAGCGAAACGTTCTTTCGTCAGCACGATAACGTCCTTTCATTTATGATAGCGCGCAAGGCAAATGAATGAAAAATAAGTTCGGACGCGCGACTTTTGCGCAACCTCGCTCCTCTCCATGGTACTCCTTTTTGCCTGCGTTGTAAAGGCGTAGGCAAAAAAAGAATTTTTCTTTTATCATTTTGAATCGGAACGGAGTCGGAAAAATCGGAGACAAGACGACGTTTGAACGACGTTCGGACGCGATATTCAGCGCGATATTCAGCGGAATATCCGAGGCGATCCGCGACGACGACTTAACGCGTCGCCATTCCGCGCGCGCGGCGGGGGCGAGGGAGGGTGGGGAACGTTTTGAAAGAAATTCGAGAGAGATTTGATTTAGTCAGGGGGCTTCGCGAGGTCGCAAAACAGAAACGCCGACGCGTCGCGATGCGCGTCGGCGTTCTCTTTTACAGGCGGTCGCGCAACGTCGGCGTCGTTAAGCGCTCGACGTTACGCATGCGCGCGTTCGACGATTAGGCGTCCCATTTCCATTCGCCCGGAACCGGAACGGAATTTTCGTAGATGAATTCGCCTTCGGCGGGTTGTGCCGGCGGTTCGGTATCGGGCACGACCGGCGGAATCGCTTCCCAGAACTTGGTGGGATCGTTCGCTTCGAGCTCTGCGACGAGATCGTACGGGAATTCGTCGCGCCCCTTTTCGACGGCGTCGTTCCAGGAGATTTCCTTACCGGAGTAGGCGGCGTAACGGCCGAGTACGGCGGTCATGGAGGAGTGAGCGGCGAACCAAGCGTCGTTGTGCGCGATATCTTCGCGGACGTACTTCGCGTGTTGAACGTGTTCGTTCTTGTACGGATCCGGGTTGTCGCCTTCGAAGCGCCAGACGTTTTCGCCCTTCGTGTTGTTGACCCAACCGGCGCCGCACATGCCGTCGGTACCGTAGAAGGTTTCGCTAACGTTGTTCCAGCAGTTGCCTTGTTGACGGCATTGGCTGAACATTTGGGATCCGTCGGCGAAGGTGAATTCGCAGAAGAAGTGGTCGAAACGATGACCGGAGTTCTTGAAGCGCGGGAACTTGCGGACTTGACGGCCGCCCATCGCGTTGCAACGGATCGGGTGAGCGTTTTCGCCGAAGGGATTGCCGAGGCTGTGGACCCAGTTTCCGACGTCGATATTATGGCAGTGTTGCTCGATAATATTGTCGCCGCAGAGCCAGTTGAAGTGATACCAGTTGCGCATTTGGTATTGCATTTCGGTATCGCCCTTTTGACGCGGACGTTCCCAGATGCCGTCGCCGTTCCAGTAGACGCGGCTGTACATCAGGCGACCGATTTTACCGGCTTTGACTTGCTCGACCATGCCGATATAGGGGTTTTGATAGTGGCGCTGATAACCGCAGACGACCTTGAGATTCTTCTCGTCGGCTTTTTTCGCGGCGGCGATCGCCATTTTGTATCCTCGCGCGTCGACGGCGCACGGTTTTTCCATGAAGACGTGCTTGCCTTTTTCAACGGCGTACGTGAAGTGGATCGGGCGGAACCCCGGCGCGGTCGCAATAATGACGGAGTCGCAGGCGTCGATCGCTTTTTTGTACGCGTCAAGACCGAAGAAGACGCCGTCTTTAATATCGAAACGATCGTCGTCCATTTCTTTGTACGCGTTTGCGACGCTCTTCGCTGTGCTTTCGAAAGCGTCGGCGATCGCGACGACTTTCACGTTGTCGCCGACTTCGAGGCGTTGTTGCAGAGCGCCGCGTCCGCGTCCGCCGCACCCGACGAGAGCTAATTTGATAAGATCGCTACCGGCGGCGTTCGCGCTTCGCGCAACGCTCATTCCGGTAAGCGCCGTCGCGCCGATCATACCGGAAGTCTTAAGAAAATCACGACGTTTCATGAGGTTTACTCCCTTGGTAATACACATGGTCGATTCTATAAATATGCGTTCGCGCACAGGCGCGCTC
>ONGM01000054.1 GCA_900317365.1 uncultured Planctomycetota bacterium | reverse complement strand
GCCACGCCGGTGATTCATCCGGTCGGGAATCGCAGGGCGTTTCTCCTTAATGAGAAACGCTCTCGATTAACGACCGGCGGTTACGCCCCCGATGTGGGTTAGGCAATTGCGTAAGAGTTCCCACCACAGCTCTGTAACGAAGGGGAACGTTTGCAACCCGGCGAGCGACCAACGGGAGCGGCGATCCCCCAACCGCGCGGCAGCGCGAAACGGGATCCAACGTCCGAACGTTGGCGACCAACGGGAGCGGCGGTCCCCCAACCGCGCGGGAGCGCGAACCGGGATGAAACGTCCGAACGTTTCCGCGAACCGGGATCCAACGTCCGAACGTTGGCGTCCGAACGTTTCTGACAGGCAGGTTCAGAGAGCGTTGGTTCGTCTTTTATCTTACCGTCTCCGTTTCGGGGAGGCGGGGTATTTTCATAACGTTGCGGAATTTCGGAACGAGGGGGCGCATGAGGCGAACGAATTGTCCGACCATAACGGCGCCGACGAGGGTTCCTTCGCGCACGCCGAGAATCTGCCGAACGATTAGGAGAGAGACGACGGCGGAAATCGCGACGAGGGAGACGTCAAAGCACATTTTCGTTATGCCGAACGGCGTCTTGAGCGCTTTGGAGATCGAATGAACCATACCGTCGCCAGGCAAGTAGAGGACGTCGCCGGCAAGTTCCCAAACGATCCCGAGGGCGACGACGAAGGCGCCGAGAAAGGTCGCGGCGAGCTTCGCCCAGTACGGGGTAAAGTCTCCGAGGAGGGCGCGAAAGAGGTCGATTTCCGCGCCGAAAAGAAACGTCGCCGGTAGCTGCCAAAACTGACGACGAAAGAACCCGCCTCCTTCCAAGACGCATTGGGCGACGAAGAACGCTAGGTTCAGAACGAACGAGGTCGCGCCAAGGGTCCACGCCCAGGCAGGCTGGCACGACTTCACGTCCGCAACGCGATGGGCGACGTAGGCGATCGTGGAAATCGGGGACGTGCCCAAAGTCGCGTTCGCGGTGAGCGCCACGCCGAAGGCAACGCAGGTCATGCCGATAAAGAAACAAAGATAACGCCGAAAATTCGCGCCGAAAACGGTTGAATTGGAAGTCATATGGTTCCCCGGAAAGGCTAGCGCATTGTCGCCAAGCGTCAGGCTACGGCGGCATACGCCAGGCTACAGCGGCAATAGCGCGGCGAAAGGGGCGACGACGACGGTGAGTATGCCGGTCAAGGCGATGGCGAGTCCGCTAAAGGCGCCTTGCGTTTCCCCAAGTTCGAGCGAGCGCGCGGTTCCGATTCCGTGCGAGGCGACGCCGATTCCGAGTCCTTGCGCGAGCGGATCGAGAATCCGTAACGCGCGCAAAACCCGGTCCCCGAGCGCGTTTCCGACAATACCGGAAAGCGCGATCGTAGCGCACGCGATCGGCGTGGAGCCGCCAAGCTCTTCCGTCAGCCCGGCGCCGATCGCCGTCGTTATCGATTTCGTTAGGAACGTAACGTACTCGGAATAGTTCATATCGAAGATTCGCGCGACGAGCCATACGAGCGCCACGTTGCACGCGACCCCGGCGGAAATCGACGCCAAAATGGCGCGCCAATTCTTCTTCACAAGCTCAAATTGCCGGAAAAGAGGTATCGCCAAGCAAATCGTCGTCGGCGTGAGAAGGTAGCTCAGACCGCTCGTCTGCGACCGGTACGTCGAATAATCGATCCGAAAGAGCTTGAGTCCGACGATTATCACGACGATCGAAATCAACAACGGATTAAAAATGACAAGTCGCCGCTTTCGCTGGAGAAAGGCGCCGAGAAAATACCCGCCGAGCGTCAGTAAGAGTCCGGTGAACATATTCGCGGCGACGACGTCGCGGAGGGAGTTCCAAAATGCGATCATTTCTGTCTCCTCTCTTGCCAACGGGCGACGAACTGCGCCGCGCCCCCCGCCGCCGCGACGGTCAGAAGCGTGCCAAAGAAAATCAAAAGCGCGCCGGGTATCAAAACGCGACGAAGCTCCGAAGTCGAATCGATGAGTCCGACCGCCGCCGGTACGAGCGACAACGGCATGAGCGCCAACATG
The DNA here is from genome assembly GCA_900317365.1 of uncultured Planctomycetota bacterium. GTDB lineage: Bacteria > Planctomycetota > Planctomycetia > Pirellulales > Thermoguttaceae > RUG369. Next base: position 10,335 of record ONGM01000054.1, on the reverse strand, counting down.
ATCTTGCCCGTGCCTTCGATTTCGTCGACGTCGATCACGCGATATTTTAAAGCGAAAAATAAAAGAGCCATGCCGTAAACGCTCGCCGGAATCGGCGCCGGAATCACCATTTGAAGCGTTTCCGCAAGAAACGTTACGACTAATAAGCGGCAAAACTGTCGCAAGTGTTTCATAAACGATCTTTCACATTCAACTCGCGGCGACTATCCAAGCAACCGTCCAATTGCGAACGACTTCGCGCCCGCGCGCCGCGATCAACCTCACCATCTTAATATAATCGCGTTTTACGTCAAGATCGCCGGAAACGGCGTCCGTTCCAAAAGTCCTATTTCATTTTTCCGGCATTTTCAGTATAATAGCTCCGACGACGAGGACGTCGCTCCAACAAACAACAAACATCGGAGAATAATCATTCATGGCGATTCGATTCGTATACTTTGACCTAGGAAACGTGCTCCTGCATTTCAGCGTTCACCGTATCGTATGTCAATTGGCCGAGTGTTTTGAAACGACGGAAGCCGAAGTTTGCGCGTCCTTTTTCGACGACAGCCGCTATCGCCAGTACGAACGCGGCGAGATTTCCACGGAGGATTACTACGAACAATTCTGCTCCTCCTTTACGATCAAACCGAGCCTCGAATCCTTCCTCAACGCGATTAACGACGTCTTCTGGACCAACGATCCTATCCTGCCGATCGTTCGGAAACTCGCGAAACTCAACTTCCCGCGCGGAATACTATCGAACACGAACCCCGCTCACTGGGAATACATTGAACACGCGTTTCCGCGAATTTGGGAATTCTTCGACGACCACAAGCTCGCGAGCTTCGAAGTGAAAACGATCAAGCCGTTCCCGGAAATCTACGAGATCGCATATCGCGACGCGCTCCGAACGGTTCCCGATCTGCAGAAAGACGAAGTCCTCTTTATCGACGACCTCGAAGCAAACGTCAAAGCGGCGCAAGATTACGGATTCCAAACGATTCACTACGTCGATTTCGACGGTTTTCTGCAAGAGTACAAACAGACGGGACTGCCGGTTCCGTCGCGTTACGCCGACGCGTAATTCGGATTCTTTACCGCGTCAAGCCGCGCGCCGCGAACGCTTCGCGACGCGCGGCTTTTTTGCGCTCAAAACGCAATCGCCATAAGAAATCGCCGCGCGACTGACGCCGATCGACTGACAAATTGTCGAGTTCGCGAACTGCGGCGGCGTTATAAAATAGAGAAATCAGAAAAGCGGCGCGCGTTGCGTCGCGATTTCGCGGCGTCTTTACATTTTGACGCCGCGCCAGTACAATATTGAGACGTTGCTCGTCAACGCGCGCGCCGCGATCGCGACGCGTTACGAAAAAAAACAAAAGCCGCGCGATTTGGCGCCAGATTTGCATTAAATCTCAATCGACGTCGCAAGACGTCCTGCGCCGGCGACCGCGAACGCTCGCGACCGCAATGATTCCTTCAGCGCGTAAAGTTAATCAATTGACATATTGCGCCGTCGACTTCAAAATAGCGACGCCGCGACAACGAACGAGGAGTTCAAAACATGGCTAAGAAAAAGTGCGACGCCGCGTCGGAAACGAAATGCTGCTGCGGAATGAAACTTCAACCGTTAGGCGACCGCGTGGTCGTGCGGCGCGACGAATCGGAAGAACGCACTAGCGGCGGACTCTATCTCCCCGATTCCGCGAAAAATAAGCCCGCTCGCGGCGTCGTTGTCAGCGTCGGCGACGGTCGCGTCCTCGACGACGGCTCCCGCAGCGAATTCACCGTAAAAGAAGGCGATCGCGTTCTCTTCCTCTCTTACGCCGGAGAAGACTTCAAGTTCGGCGACCAAGAGTTCCTGCTCATGCGCGAAAGCGATATTCTCGCGATTATCAACTAATCGACGCGAATTCCGATCGTCGTCCATGCGCGACGATCAATATAGCTCAAAATTCAATCAACCACAAGGTTTAACGTATAAAGGATTATTACAATGGCTAAGATGATTGCGTTCAATCAAGAAGCTCGCGAAGCTCTTCGTCGCGGCGTCTCTAAACTTGCGCGAACGGTCAAAGTTACGCTCGGACCGCGCGGACGTAACGTTATCATTCAAAAGAGCTTCGGTTCGCCGCTCGTTACCAAAGACGGCGTTACCGTCGCTAAGGAAGTCGATCTCGAAGACACTTACGAAAATATGGGCGCCAAAATGGTGCGCGAAGTCGCGTCCAAAACGAGCGACGTCGTCGGCGACGGCACCACGACCGCGACGATTCTCGCCGAAGCGATCTTCAACGAAGGAATGAAAGCCGTCGTCGCCGGCGTCAATCCGCTCCACATGAAGAACGGTATGGACAAAGCGGTCGACGACGTCGTCGCACAACTTAAGAAAATGGCGATCCCCGTCAAGGACAGCAAAGAGAGCATCGCGCAAGTCGGCGCTATCTCCGCGAACAACGATAAAGAAATCGGCGATCTCCTCGCCGACGCCATGGAAAAGGTCGGAAAAGACGGCGTTATTACCGTCGACGAAGGCAAGTCCCTCAAGACCGAAGTCGAATGGGTCGAAGGTATGCAATTCGATCGCGGATACCTCTCCCCATACTTCGTTACCGACCCCCAGAAGATGGAATGCGTTCTGGAAAATCCTTACATTCTCCTCTTCGAAAAGAAAATCTCCTCGATTAAGGATTTCATTCCGATTCTCGAAGCGGTGATCAACAGCGGTCGTCCACTCCTCATTATTGCGGAAGACGTCGACGGCGAAGCGCTCGCCACGCTCGTGATCAACCGACTCCGCGCCGGACTCAAGATCTGCGCCGTTAAAGCGCCCGGCTACGGCGATCGTCGCAAGGCCATGCTCGAAGATATCGCCATTCTCACCGGCGGCGAAGCGATCTTCGAATCCCTCGGACGTTCCCCGGAATCCTTGACCCTCGCCGACCTCGGCTCCGCTAAGAGCGTCGTCGTCTCCAAGGACCTCACGACGATCGTCGAAGGCGCTGGAAAGACCGACGAAATTAAAGGTCGTATCGCGCAACTCCGTCGTGAAATCGAAGTCTCCACGAGCGACTACGATAAGGAAAAGATGGAAGAACGACTCGCGAAACTCGCCGGCGGCGTCGCCAAATTGAACGTCGGCGCGGCGACCGAAGCGGAAATGAAAGAGAAGAAAGCCCGCGTCGAAGACGCTCTCCACGCGACCCGCGCGGCCGTTGAAGAAGGCGTTCTACCCGGCGGCGGCGTCGCGCTATTACGCGCTTCCTCGCTCGTAAAAGCCGGTAAACTCGAAAGCGACGAGAAAATCGGTTACGATATTATCCTCCGCGCATGCTGCGCTCCGATCGCTCAGATCGCCGACAACGCCGGTAAAGACGGCGGCGTCGTTGTCGAAAAAGTCCGCGAAGGAAAAGGAAACTTCGGATACAACGCCCTCACAGACGAATATCAAGACCTCGTCGAAGCCGGCGTTATCGACCCCGCTAAGGTTACGCGATCCGCGCTACAAAACGCCGCAAGCGTCGCCTCAATGATGCTTACGAGCGACGCCCTCATCGCCGATATGCCGAAAGAGGACAAAGGTCCCGCCGCTCCGCCCGCCGAAGGTATGTACTAATCGCCAACCACGTCGCGAGGCTCGCTAAATGACTAAAAGCCGCGCGCGAACGATACGCTCGTTCGCACGCGGCTTTCTTTTATATGCGCTCAGGCTTCCCCGACGTTAGAGACGCCTAGGGGCCTAGGGAGTCTGCAAATCGCTCCGCTTGATCTGCGAACGGAGCGGCTGGCTGTCGTCGACTGCCAACGTTGGCTAACGTTTATTCCTGCGCTTCATCCAAAGCTTTCCTCAAGTTGTTGAACTTTTCAACGTCGAGGACGTGCTCGCGGTCGCGGTCGCGCTTGCGCTTCATGATTTTAAAGGCAAGATCAAGGAGTTGTGAGGCGATTTCGCGATTCGTTGAAACGTATTGCTGAACGTCGTATAAGAACCGTTCGCTGGTAGGTTTTTTATAGAAGGCCCTCGAGACATAAATCGCGGCGGCGCGTTCAATCTCATTCTTGTCGCCGGAAAGCGTCGCTTCCGTGAAATTAAAGGAGTCTATCGCGGCGTACGCGGAGTCGGCAAATCGGAGTTTTGAACCTTTTCAAAGTCGCATGTCGGTTCGCTTTTAAAGGATCGTCCCATTTTGTCCAGACGCATGGACGCTAGACTTAGCGCAATAGCCGCTTTTGCCTTAAGCTCGCGTTTCCTGTTTCCGGTTAGAGCCATAGAACGAATATCCTCGTAGATCTTTTCGAGCTCGTCGTGACGATCGCGGTAGAATTTTGCCGTTTCATTATACGGAATTTCAAAAACAGACTCGTCAAACGGCTCGATTCCGTCGATTACAGCGAACCTGTGGGGGACTTTACGTTCGAAACCGCCCGTTTTCCATTTCTCCAACGTCTCGACGTCCATTTCTTCGATTATATTCTTAATATTTTCGCGAAATTTGGCGGCGTCTTCTTCATAGTCTTTATTGAGCATCGCACGGTAAAGACGATCGGCTTGAATAAGAGAGCAGAGCGGATCGCTATGAAGTTCTTCCGCGATCTTGTTTCCAAATTCAATAAACGATTCTATCGAATCTGATTCGTTTTGATTGACGTTACCTCGAATAAAATTGAAATAACGAAAGATCAATGTCCCAGAGACGATCAATAGCTCGTCGTACGGCGGTTTCATTCTCGAAACTTTGAACAATCTGTCGACAGCGTTTGAGTTCCTGAGCGCGAATTTCAACAAGTTCGTCGAAGTTGCGAAGACTCAGTAGACTGAGGTATGTCGCAATGTTCAAAGCGGGATCGCCTGAATAAGCGCGTTCGTCGTCTATAATACTTTTGAATATCGAGCCGAACGTCTCATAGAGCTTAATCTTAAACTTTTCTTGACGCTCGTTTCTACCGAGTTCAATTTGTTTCTTTTCTTCTTTTGCCTGAGCGCGAGTCTCGTTATCCGATGAATTGATTCGTTCAAGTAGATCTGGTCTCATAACGAGCTTAACTTCTAACAGGGCATATTTTCTTAGAAGCAGATCGACTGCAGTGAAGACGTCTTTTTCGGACGCGTTGTCGGCGATCACAAAGAGCGGATCGTTAAGAAGTTCTTCTAAACTTTGCGGCGCCTCCACTTCGATTTTAAGTTCCGCTCTCACGAAATCGTCAACGCATCCGAGTTGTTCTTCCGCGCTTACCGTAACGTTCATGGTCGTTCCCAGAACGCTGAAAACGCACGCCGAAAGAATAAGAACGAAACTCGTTCGTTGGATATTAAAAAGTTTTATATCGTACCTCCAATTCGAAAGGTGAAGGTTGAGTTTGTCAAAAATATAAGTCACGAAACGTCTGTTCATATAGATCGCCGATCTTTTTCCTTTCCCATAGCGCCTGCGCGCGAGACCGACCTTTTTGAATCATCCGCCGCCTCAGAACGTCGTCGTCCCACAACTGAACAATCGCGTCGATCCACGGTTCGACGTCAGATTCCGTTGGGATTATTTTCGTCTCAGGCGTAATATATTCAGGGATATCGAGAAGAACAGCGGCGTCGCCAAGCGTTTCCGGCAATGCGCCGCGCGTCGAACCGATTACGGGGACGCCGGCGATTAACGATTCGGCTCCGACTCTGCCAAAGGATTCTTCGAATACGGAAGGAACGAACGCTATTCTCGACTTCTCGTAAAATAGGTATGGTTTGTTTGTGTTTTTGACGGAGCGCAAATTGTCGACGTCTGACAATATGTTTCTGAACTGACCAAGTTTATGGGGATTCGAGCTTCCTTCAACGACCAAAAAGGGAATGTCAGGTCGTTTTCGCCATAAGGTCGCCGCTATTCTAACGAACGGATAGATTCCATTTTGCTCGCTCGGATTGACGAATAGGACAAAGTCTCCGTTATAGCTTTCTTCACGAGAGGAACGCGTGATATTCGACCAATTGATAAGGGCTTTCCATTCAAAGATGACGTTCTCGATTAGCGACCAAACATTCTCCTCCTCGGAAGGTTGAAGGCAATGTTTGAAGAAAAAACGACGCTGTTGGCGCGCGAGCAGGCGGAGCACGGTTGCTCGCGGCTACTCGGCAAGCGAAAAATGGGAGCGACGAATTCTTCACACACGCCGGTTACAAATTCTCCCGATACCACTTAATCGACTCCGCCAGTCCGCGATGGAAATCGTATTCCGGTTCGTATCCGAGCAATCGGCGCGCCTTTGAGACGTCCGCCGCGCTGTGCTTAATATCGCCGGGTCGCTCCGGAGCAAAGATCGGGTCAAATTCCATGCCCAACGCCTCGCAAATCGAACGACCGACGTCAAGTAGAACCACGCGCCCACCGCTCGCTATATTGAACGCCTCCCCCGACGCCGCCGACGGCGCAAAACACGCCTTCAAGTTCGCCTGGATTACGTTCTCAACGTATGTGAAATCGCGACTCTGACTACCGTCCCCGAAAATCGTCATGCGCTCCCCGGAAAGCGCCGCCTTCATAAATCGAGGAATCACCGCCGCATACGCGCCGTAAGGATCCTGCCGTCGACCAAATACGTTAAAATAACGCAACCCGATCGTTTCCAGCCCGTAATGCGTCGCGTACTGTCGTCCCCACGCCTCCGCCGCGCTCTTCGTTACAGCGTACGGCGAGAGCGCGTTCCCTTCCTGACCTTCACGCTTCGGTAAATTCGCGTCGTCCCCGTAAACCGAAGAACTCGACGCGTATACGACGCGCTTCACGCCGCTACGACGCGCGCCTTCGAAAACGTTCACCGTACCTAATTCGTTGTTCAAACAATATTCGACCGGCTGCTTCAATGAACGCGGAACGCTGCCCCACGCCGCTTGATGCAAAACGAAATCCACTCCTTCGCAACTCTTCGCGCAAAACTCCAAGTCGCGAACGTCCCCTTCGATCAACTCAAAGGACGGATTCGACAAAAACGACGCGACGTTCTCGCGTTTGCCCGTCGAAAAATTGTCGACGCAACGAACCTGCGCGCCAACGCCTAAAAGCGCCTCGCAAAGATTCGAACCGATAAACCCGGCCCCGCCTGTTACTAAAAAACGATACCGACGAAAATCCGCCAATTTATCGTATCTCATCGTCATTCTCCCAATTTCAATCCTGCGCGTCGAACGACTCGCTTAACGCTAGTTATCGACGAAACGGCGCGCCGCGCAACCCCTCAAATCGCGATCAATTCATTTTTCGACAACTCTTTCCCGAAAAAAAGCCTTTTTACGCGCCGACCACATCGCCTCGTTCTGGATTTTTCATTCGAGAAGCGCTACCATGGAATCTGTCTAGCGGACAAACGACGACAAAATGAACGTCGAACGCCCGCCGAAACGTTGTGAAAAGGAAACGAACCGCTATGAAGAAGCATTCCAGATTCAAATTTGCCCTCGGCGTGATCGCATGCCTCGCCCTGGCGACGCTCGCCCCGTCCCATGCGCGCGCCGACGACGATCCCGCCCCAAAATTAGGTTATCCCGATCCGACCCCGATCGACGTCTGTCCCAACGAGGCGATCGGCGAACGCTCCGTCTTTGTCCTCGATTACGCCGACGCCAAGCTCACGCTCGACGGATGGCAAGGTCGTGACGGCGTTAAACTCGAACGCGCCGAAAAATCCGTTAAGGCGATCGGCAAAGTCGACGACCCCTACTTCTTCTCGCCAATGATCGCCGATCTCGTCGCCAAGCGCGGCGACGGCAAACCAATTGCCAAAGGGCGTTACCTCGTCAAAATGCGAATACGTCGCACAACGACCGGCGGCGGACAGCTCTTCTTCGTTCAGGAATCGGGTCCCGAATACAACGAAAGTCAGTCGGTTCATTTCACGCTCGCGAAGGACGACCAATTCCACGATTACGTTGTCCCAATCAAAGTCGACAGCTCGTTGCTCAGACTTCGCTTCGATATCGGAGGGGACGCAGGCGAGGCGGAAATCTCCCGTTTGGAACTCGTTCAAATCGTCTGTAAACCGATGAAATTCGGCGTCTTTTCAATTCGAGACGGAAAATTGCAATTCAGTCTCGTCTCCAATCAAACGGATCCTCAAAAGATCGCGCTACAATGGTTCGGGTTTGACGAAAATCGCAGTCGCGACGTTCTGCTTCAGAAATCCCAGGAAATTTCCAAGGCGATTCCGCAAAAGCGTCCATTCGAAGAATTGGAGGTTCTCGCCGTCGGACGTCAAACCGGCGAGGTCGTCGGTCGACGATTCTTCGCATTTAACGAGTCCGCGCCGTCGCCGTCCGAAAAGGAAGCGACGACCGTCAAGGACGGCGACCTTCAAGTCCGGTTCGCGCCTGACGCTTCCGGCGCCGAAATCTACCTTAAAGGCGCGCGCGTCGCCGTGATCTTCCCGCTCGTCTGCGAAGAAGGAGACGACGCCGCTATCCTGCCTGAACCGCAAATTCCAACCTTCGATAAGCCTCAGTCGGACGCGGCTACGACCCGACTCGCGCCTGTCTTCCGCTCGGCGTCCGACGACGGTAAAGAAATCGAATTCGACCTCTGCGACCTCCCGATCGACTCTTATCGCAAAGCGCTCAACGATAAGGCGGGACAAAACGCTGCAATCGACCCGAGTATGATCGTCGGCTCCCTGAAATTCAAGCTCGCCGACGGCAAAATCTACTTCGACTACGATTCCCCGCGCCGCGTCCACGCGCCGGTCGTTCGCGTTCTCGGTAAAATGACGCAGGCCGTCTTCCCCGGCGTCGAATACCTCGAAGAAGGCGAAAGAAGCTCCTCTACGGCCGATATTGAGACCGAAGAGGCGATTCGTTACGCTCCGCCGATCGACTGGATCACCCAGCCTTTCGCCTCGATCGTTACCGATCGCGCCTCCGTCTCGCTCCTCTACGACGATCCCAAAGCTCAGCCAATCTTCGCCTCGCCGGACTTCCTCGACGGCGACGAAACGACCTCTCGCGTCAATATTTGCGCCAAGAACGGCTCCGGACAAATTCGCGTCGTTCCAACGGAACCAATTGAAAACGCAATTCTCTGGTTCGTAAACGCCTACGGCCTCCCCGAACTGCCGAAATCGCCTTATACGCGCGAAGAACTCGACTCCGTTATGCTGTACGGTCTGCAAAAATCCGCGCTACGGACGCCGGAAGGCTGGAGTCACGCCGTACTTAAGAAAGGTCCTCCCTACGCGTTCACCCCGAACTACGGCTCCGACTTCATCTCGACGATCTGGGAAATCACCGGCGAATTGCCGGACGTCCCGCGCCTCGACTTCGGCGGCGGACACATTGCAAATTACAACGCGTTTCTTCTTAAACGTCAAGGACAAAGGCTCGCCAACAGCCTCAACGGACAAATCGCCAAACTGATTCAAGAGCAAAAGAAGGACGGCTCCTTCCGATATTCCGGCAAGTATCTGAAAGGCGCGCGCTATAACTACGCCTCCGGAGACTGCGGAAATAAGCTCTTCACTCTCATGGCGGCGTATCAATTGACCGGTGATAAGCGCGCCCTCGACGCCGTTGAGAAAGGTCTCGCCTTCGTCAATAAGCTCCCGACCCCCGCCGGCGCGCAAACGTGGGAACTCTCCCTACATACCCCCGATATTATGGGCTCCTCCCGATGCGCTCTCGCAAACGTCATGGCCTACGAGGCGACTGGCAAGGATGAATACCTCGCCGCCGCAAGACGTTGGGCGATCACCGGAATCCCATTCGTCTACCTTTGGGAAGACCCCGAACTGACGCCAGGCGAACAGCCGCTCATGAAATACGCCACAATCGCCGTCTTCGGCGCCACCGGATGGGTCGCCCCGAACTGGATGGGACGCCCGGTTCAATGGTGCGGACTCGATTACGCCTACGCCCTCATTCTGCTCGCCAAACACGACAAGACGGTCGACTGGCTCAAAATCGCCGACGGAATCGTAACGAGCGCCGAATGCCAGCTCTACCGCGACGACGAGCCCGCCTTCAAAGGACTCCTACCCGACTCCGTTAAAATCGACTCGCAGGTTCGCTATCCAGCGGCGATCAACCCGACCGTAGTTCATATGCTGCGCCGCATGATCGACGGTCGCCCGACAAACGTCTCCGTAGCCGACGTCGCCGGACGCCGCGTCGTCTCGCCTTATCCCGTTGAAGTCAATGGAAATCAGGCGATAATAACGGCAAAAGCAGGCGTTCAATACGACGTTATGATCGACGGGAAAGAAATCCGAACGATCGAATCCAAAGGGAAAGACGTCCTTAATTTCTAAATAGACATAGAATTAAGGTCAAGTCGTCCGCCTATTTAAATGAACGAACGCGGTTTCGTCTCTAGCGATGAGACG
>ONGM01000182.1 GCA_900317365.1 uncultured Planctomycetota bacterium | reverse complement strand
GCAGGCTGGGCGACAGGCCGCGTTGCAGGTCGCGTCGCCGAGCGGACTCCAGGCTGCGGGTTCTGCGTCGCCTGAACGCCGAGTCCTTGGGCGGAGTCGAACGTCTGAGGCGCGGTTGCGTTCAACGAGCCGTTCGGGAGAGGTTGGGCGCTCTGATTCAAGGTCTGCGCCGAAGTCTGAGCCGACGCCTGAGTGGAGGTCGGGGCGAAGCGGGAATCGCCGCCGAGGGACTGCCGATACGCGACCGTCTGATAATAGTATTCAGTTCGATTCGCGCCGAGCAGGTCGTCCGTACCTTGGGCAGGGGAGGTCTCGAAGTTTTCGCCGCCTTCGACGGGCGCGGCGCCTTCTCCTTCGACAGGCGCGGCGTCGGACTCGTTCGGCGCTTCCGCGTTCGCTTCGTTCTGTTTCGCGCGCAAGACGTATTCCGGGGTCTCTAAATGAACGGTCGGAACGCCGAGATAGCGCTCGGCGGAGATCGCAAGCTCGGGATAGGACTCTTGAAGTTTATCGAGTTCCAAAACCGTCCAGGTTCCGTTGTAAAGGTAGCCGGTTTGCCGCAGTTTGGCGACGTCTTCGCGCAAAATCTGATGCCCGTAAACGACGCGATCGACCACGTAAGGCTTACGCACGGCTTCTCGCACAAACTCGGCGACGCCAACTGCGGCGAACCCCATGAGGGTCATGGCGAGCGCGGCGCCAAAGGAAGTCTCGCGCGGCTTCGCGCAAGGTCCGACGATCAGAAGGATCGTAAGCCCAACGAGAATCGCCACGAAAAGGCCGGCGAAAATATTCGTCGCCGCCGCGCGCTCAAGCGTCAAACGACTCGACTCCGGAAGGAAATACGCCCAACCGGCGACGCCTGCGACGATTAAGAAAAGTCCAAAAAACGCGGGAAGCCTCATGCGTTTGACGACGAGTTCGCGAACGTCGAGATTCTTCTCCATAAGCGTCGCGTGCGCAAGGACATAGAACGAGCCAAGCGTCAGCGCGCAGCCTGTCCGCGCGATCGTTTGCGGAAGAAATTGAACGTTCAGAAACGCGTGCCAGAAGTTCCCCGTCGATTCCCAATCGTCGATAAGTCCCGTCGAATTCAGCATAAAAGACGTTATGCCGGTTATCAAGACGAGAGAAATCCACGCCGATATTCCATATACCCAACCGACAAACGAACTTACGCGCGGAGTAAAGCGATCCCAAAAATAATAGAGCGCGAACCCGGAAACGATCTCAAGAAGGAAGAAACACCATTCGATCGCCCACCCGAACGCAAAAACGCGAATCAACGTCTCCGTCGCAAGCGGGGACGCGAGCCCGATCGAAAACCAAATTCCGACTCCGGTGATCGCGCCGAGCGGAACCGTCAGTAAAATAAAGAATTTCGCGTGCTTCTTCCAATACTCGCGATAGGCGTCTTCGTCGTTGCGCAACGCGCGGCTATTCTCGCGCGCGATCAGCAGTCCGCCGCCGACGGCGTAGTGAGAAATAAAAACGTGGATTAGAGCGACGAAAGCGATAACCATCGGCGCCGTCGCGATCGGGACGTCCCAGATCGGGTAATACATCTCGTTCTCCTTTGTTTTGAAGAATGCCTCGAAATTTTTTCGAAGCGACGTTAGCGTTCCGCGCAAAAGCGCGCTCTCATTATCGCGCGACGGAAATTTTTTTCAAGCGCCGCTCTCTCTCCGTAGCCAATAAATCCGTATGTAATAAAAACGTCGACGCTCGAATCTTCAAACGTCGACGTTTTAGGAACCTTCGTTTCAGAACCCAACCTTAACGGCTTTGATTAACGGCGCTCGGCCGAAACTACTCGAGCTCGGAAATCTCTTTGAGGATTCCGGCGAGCGTCTCAACGGTATATCGAATCTGCTCGCGCGTGTGTTGCGCGGTCATGAAGAATCGAATGCGCGCGTGCCGCTCTTCCACCGCCGGATGCAGAATCGGGTGCGCGTTCACGCCGCGAAGGAAGAGTTGGTGCGACGCTTGCAACGTCTTAATCGAGTTCCCGATAATAACCGGAACGACGCCTGTGTCTTGCGCGAGTCCGACGTCGAGACCGCGTTCGCGCGCAAGTTCCTTAAAGTATGCGCTGTTCGCGCGCAACTTCCCGGCAAGCTCCGGCTCGCGCTCCAAAACGCGGAGGGACGCGAGCGCCGCTCCCGCCTGCGCCGGCGGCATTCCGACGCTGAACATGAACGCCGGCGCCGTGTATTTCAAATACTCGACAAGCTCTTTGCGACCGGAAATATAACCGCCGCAACTTCCGAACGTCTTGCTCAGCGTGCACATCCAAATGTCGACGTCGTGCCGATCGACCCCGAAATGCTCCCCGATTCCGCGTCCCGTCTCGCCGAGAACGCCGAAAGAGTGCGCTTCGTCGATCATGAGGAGCGTCTTGTACTTGTTGCGAACCTTAATGAACTCAGGCAGGTCGGGATAGTCCCCGTCCATACTGTAAACGCCTTCGAGCACGATCAGGACGCGATGATACTTCTCGCGTTGTTTCGACAAGATCGTTTCGAGCGCCGCGTAATCTCCGTGAGGGAACGGGCGACGACGCGCTCCCGAAAGAATGCACCCTTGGACGATCGAGTTGTGCGCGAGTGAATCGTGCAAAATCAAGTCGGACGAACCCATTAGGTGCCCGATAACGCTCTCGTTCGTCTGGTGTCCGCCGACGAGCACGATCGTGTCTTCCGTGCCTAAGAACTTCGTGATCTCGTTCTCAAGCTCGCGATGCAACGGGATTTCACCGGCGACGATTCGACTCGCTCCCGCCGTGGTGCCGTACTGCGCGACCGCGTCTTGCGCCGCCTTCGTCACCTCGGGTCGACCCGACGCGCCGATGTAGTTGTACGACGAGAAGTTAATGTAATCCTTGCCGTTAATGCGTATCGTGGCGCCGGCGGGATTCTCGTGCGGCTCGAAGAAATGACTCATGCCGAGCGTCCTCGCGAGCTCCGTCTTCTGATGTATCTGCAGATACTCGGGGAACTTCGCGAAGTCGTAGCAGGTTTCGTCGATTTCAAACTTTTTATTCTCGTTTCCTTCGAAGATTCGACCGGCGCCGAGGTGCTTTCTCACGGCGTCGACGACTTGGCGCGCCGTAAATAGAGTCGGCAAGACTTCTTCCGGGAACTGTCCGCCGAATCGGTCTTCCAATGCGGCGAGAATCTCCATGCGCTCGAGGGAATCGAGCCCCAGTTCGGTAATATCCGTGTCGAGCGTTATGCCGCGCGCGCGTTCTTTCGCGACGTTATAGACCTCGTTCAAAACGATACCGACGGTCTCGTCGTAACTGACGGCGCCGCGTTGAGTCGCGCTCGTTTCCGGCTCCGACGCCTTCGACGGCGCGGCCGGAGTCTGCGCGCTCGCGCTCGGCGCAAAAATATTCGACGCGTTACGCTCCTGATCCGTCTGATCGAGGAGCCACGCTTTGTCCCCTGCGCCTTTCGCGCCGGACGCCGCGACTTCGTTTTCGCCCGGAGCGTACATCGGATTGTCTTCAACGGTAAACGCGCCGACGCGTCCGCCCTTCCCGTCTCCGACTACGATTTGAGACTCGTTGTCGAGCGCCCAACTCGCGACCACGTTCAGCTTGCCTGCGAGATATTCCGCGCGGCACGCGTGGCGCTGCACCTTGCCGCTCGACGTCTTCGGCAACGTCCCTTTGCGAATCAAGACGATCGCGTAGATCGACAGCTCGTGATCGAGCGCAATGCTCTTGCGAATCTCGCTGAAAAGCTCCTTGCTCGTTTCCGGATTGAAATTGCGCTCCACTTCCTGAACGAGCACGAGCTTCTCTTCGCTTTCGTCCCCAATGAGAAACGCGCCGCCGCTGTTCAACGAGAGAATCGGCGAGACGTTTTGAGCCGTGCGCTCGATATCCTGCGGGTAAATATTCACGCCGCGGATGATCATCATGTCCTTAATGCGACCGGTAACGAATAGTTCGCCGTCTAAGACGAACCCGAGGTCGCCGGTGCGAAGGAACGGGCCTTCGTTCGTGTCGGCAATGTGCGCGTTAAAGCAACGCTCCGTCTCCGCCTCGTTGCGCCAGTACCCTTGCGCGACGCTTCCGCTGCGCGTCCAGATCTCGCCGACCTGCCCGTCCGGCTTCTCGACGCGCGTCTCCGGATCGACGATCGCAAGGCGTTGCCCTATAATCACGCGACCGCTGGAAACGAGGAGTCTCGCGCGCGAAGATTCGGCGGGAGTCTCGATCGCCTTGCCTTCCGCGAGCGCGTCGGAGTCGACCGCCTTGATCACCGGCGCGGCGTCCCGCGTGCCGCCCGTTACGATGAGCGTGCCTTCCGCGAGTCCGAAGCACGGATAGAACGCCTCGTAGCGGAAACCGCAACGCTCAAATTTGCGCGCGAACGCCTCGAGCGTCTGCGCCTGAACCGGCTCCGCCCCGTTAAACGCCACGCGCCACGAACTCAGATCGAGTTCGTCAAGTTTGTCTTCTTTGATATTCTTAACGCATAGGTCGTACGCAAAGTTCGGACCGCCGCTCGTCGTCGCGCGGTATTTCGAGATCATCTGCAACCAGAAGAGCGGACGCGTCAAGAAAGTAAGGGGCGCCATCATCACGTTTGGACACCCGCAGAAAACCGGCTGAATTACGCCCCCGATTAGCCCCATGTCGTGATAGCACGGCAACCAGAAGACGCCGCTGTTCGAGCGCGTATGCTCGAAGCCCGTCTGGATCAGCATGGAGTTGTGCAACATATTGCCGTGGGTGAGCATGACGCCCTTCGGCGTTCCGGTCGATCCGGAAGTATATTGCAGAAACGCGAGTTCGTCGGACCCGACTTGGGGATCGACCCACTTCTCCGCGAGTTCGTCCGGTATGTCGTTCGTCGCTTTCCACGGAATATTGCTCAATCGCGGCGCGTCTTGCAACATATTGGAGACTTGCGAAATGACGTCTTTCGTCGAGAGGGCGATACTCGCTTCGGCGTCTTCCGCGATCGATTGAATACGGTAAATCGAACGATTTTTATGCGGCGGATATACGGGAATCGCGGTCGCGCCGGCGTAGAGACATCCGAAGAATCCGACGATGAACTCCAACCCCGGCGGGTAAAGCAAAAGCGCGCGCTTACCTCGCATATCGTTCTTTTGGAGCCATGACGCGACCTGGCGACAACGTCGATCCAATTCGCCGTAAGTCATGCGAGTCTCGTTGCGACCTTTATCGGTAAGATAAATAAACGCGGGATCGTTCGGCTGTAAAGCCGCGCGATTGCGCACTAGGTCAACAAGGCTTTGAGTTCCCCACAACGCTGGGTGCGGCGTATTGTTTGCAAGCACGGAAACTTCTCCAGGGCCCCAAAAAACAAATAACTCGACTCGCATGAGACGAAACGCGCAATCCAGACGCGTCCGATTAGCTAGGGCTTCGCTTCGGAACGGCGGATAAAACGCTTCTCGGCGGACGCTACGAGACGCGCCGCCCTCATACTATCGACTAAATTCGACTCCGAGGACATAAAAAATGTCGAAAAGAGCCACTTTGACGTTAAAAGAAAGCGGCGCCGTCTCTGACAAGAAACGACGCCGCGATTCTTAAACGCGGTGATTACTTAGCGCTCGCGCGCGCGCGCTGGATCCGATTCACAGCGTCGATGATCGCCTTGATCGTCGCTTCAAGCACGTCGGTCGACGTCGCCGCGCCTTTGTACGCGACCCCGGAATCCTCGTCGTTCACGAAAACGACGACTTCCCCTTGCGCGTCCGATCCGACCGTTACCGCTTCGATCTTGAATTCCTTCAACGAGACCGGCAGACCGACGATCTGTTGAACGGCCCAAAACATGGCGTGAACCGGCCCGTCCCCTTCCGTCGACGTTCCGACCTTCTCAATTCCGTTCTGAGAAAGAGTCGCCTTAAAGTTCGGAGACGCGTTCGTGCCGCACGAAAGCTCGTAAGAAACGAATTTCCAATCGGCTTCCGGGGCGTCGCCTTTCTTTTCGCTCGTCATTCGATCGACGAGCGCGCAAATATCGGCGTCGTAAACGTCTTTCTTCAGGTCGGCGAGCTTCTTGAACTCGACGAAAACGTCCGCTATCTGCTCCGGCGTTAAATCGTACTTCAGGGATTTTAAACGATCGGCAAGCGCCGCGCGACCGCTGTGTTTGCCCAGAACGAGCTCGTTCTTAACGAACCCGACGCTCTCGGCGCTCATGATTTCATAGGTTGCGCGCTCTTTCAAGACGCCGTCCTGGTGAACGCCGGACTCGTGCGCAAAGGCGTTCTGCCCAACGATCGCCTTATTGCGCGGGACCTTGAGTCCGGTAACTTTCGAGACGAGTCGACTCGTCGGAACGAGCTTCTGCGAGACAATGCGCGTGTCGACGCGGAAAATATCGCGACGCGTGCGCATCGCCATAACGACCTCTTCCAAGGAGCAGTTTCCTGCGCGTTCGCCGAGTCCGTTAATCGCGCATTCGATCTGTCCGGCGCCCGCCGCAACCGCCGCGAGGGAGTTCGCAACGGCCATGCCGAGGTCGTTGTGACAGTGGATGCTAATCACGGCGCGGTCAATATTCGGTACGCGATTCAAGAGGGTCTCGATTCGCTTGGTCATTTCGCGCGGGGTCGTGTATCCGACCGTGTCGGGAATATTGACGGTAGTGGCGCCGGCGTCGATCGCCGCTTCGACGACGCGGCAGAGGAAATCGATTTCCGTGCGGCACGCGTCTTCGGGAGAGAATTCGACGTTCGAGCAGTATCCTTTGGCGCGCTTAACGCCTTCGACGGCGCGACGCACGATCTCGTCTTGCGACATTCTCAATTTAAATTCGCGGTGAATCGCGCTCGTCGCGAGAAAGACGTGAATGCGCGGATTCTCCGCTTCTTTCAACGCTTCCCACGCGCGGTCGACGTCCGCGTTCACGCAACGCGCGAGACCGCACACTTGAGATCCCTTAACGATCTGCGCAATTTCTCGAACCGCTTCGAAGTCGCCGGGGGACGCGATCGGAAAGCCCGCTTCAATCACGTCGACGCCAAGCTCGACGAGCGCTTGAGCGACCTGCAGCTTTTCGTGCAAATTCATGCTCGCGCCCGGGGACTGCTCGCCGTCGCGCAGCGTCGTGTCAAAAATAATTACGTTGCGAACGTCGTCGACCTGCGACGCGTTAATCGATTCGTTGGCGTTGTCTGGCATATTCTCACCTAACTTTATTCTAGCTCTGAACCCAACCCATAAGACTCGCGCGACCGCACTGATCGCGCGTACGACGCGCCGCGCGACGCGTCGTTATTCGCCGCCGTCCCTTGGACGGCCGGGAAGGTTCAGCCACGCGCGAGATCCAAATACGCGAAGGCGCCTCTTTAAAGCGGTTAGATTATGCACTTCTCACCTAATTTCGTTGCGGACTACTCCCGCTCGAAAGTCCGTTAAACGCTCAACAGTTTTGCTTCGTCTTGCTTAGTCTTGCTTATTAAGCAGCGGCAGAAGGTACTCGATCGTCGAGTTCATCGTTTGAAGCTGCGGATAATCCGCTTCGGGAATCGGAAGTGAATACAATTTGCGCAGGCCCAGGACGACGTCGAGCATATCCATGCTGTCGAGCTCGAGTTGTTCGCGGAACGGAACGTCGTCTTTAAGATTGTCGAGTTCGTCGCCGTCGACGAGATCCTCGAGAACTCCAATGATCGCTTTTCTAATTTCAGGGGCTTCTACTGCCATAATAATATCTCCTGGTAACCGCCGCGCTTGGGGGATAATGACAATGTGATCGCGCCGAGCGTCGACGCGTTTGACGCTTAGGCTTCGTCGTACTTGCCGACGATCACCACCGCGTTAATTCCAACCATTCCAAACGAATTATTCAAAATAGCGCGCACCGAGCCGACCTCTATCGGCGTATTGAGCGCCAAGTTGCGTATCTCGCACTTCGGATCGAGATTGTCCACATTGATCGTCGGATGAACGACTCCGTCTTGAAACGCGGGAAGATTACCTGCGAGTTCAAGCGCTCCGGCGGCTCCCATCGCGTGTCCAATGAAACTCTTCGTATTGTTCACGTAGGTCTTTTTCGAGTCGGCGAAGACGTCGCGCAACGCTTCGATTTCAAGCGCGTCTCCCATGACGGTCGCCGTCGCGTGCGTGTTCACGATATCGATCTCGTCGGGCGCCAAAGACGCGCTCTTGAGCGCTTTGCGCACGCACTGCGCCTGACGCTCCGCGTTCGGCAAGACGAAATCGGTCGCGTCGCTGTTCATGCCGTAACCGAGAATTTCGCCGTAAATCTTCGCGCCCCGCTTCTTCGCGTCCGACAAACGTTCCAAAACGTAAACGCACCCGCCTTCCGAAACGACGATCCCGTTCCGATCCGCGTCGAAGGGTCGCGACGCCTTCGTCGGATCCTCATGCCGCGCCAACGCGTTCTGCGCGTTGAACGCCGCGAATATCCCGAACGTGTGAATACTCTCCGAAACGCCCCCTGCGAGCGCCAAATCGACTTCGCCGAGTCGCAACTGCTGAACGCCCTGAATGAGCGCGGCGTTTCCGGCGGCGCACGCCGCGCCGAGCGTGTAATGCGGTCCCGTTATGCCGAACTGCAACGTAACTTCGCCGGCCGGATTGTTCGCCACGGTGCGCGGATTGTGGTGATGAGACCAGTACTTGCAATCGTAGTCGTACTGCTTGATCTCGTAAATCTCGTTTTCCGTCTCGACGTTGCCGTGTTCCGTAACGCCGATATAGACGCCGACGCGGTCCTTATCGAGCGCGTTTATATCGAGACCGGCGTCTTCCATCGCTTCGCCGGAACAATAGACGGCGAGGCTTCCGGCGCGGGTGCCGCGGCGAACTTCCCGCTTACCGCGCCATTTCAGAACGTTGCAATTGCAAATACCGGCGAACGTCTTGCCGAAATATCGAATCTCATACGGCGAAACGCCGCTCTTGCCCGTCAGCAACGCGTTCCGAAACTCGGCGAGACCATTCCCGTTCGGCGACGTCAGTCCGACGCCGGTGATCACGATTCGTTCCGACTCCGATCGATTCGACATAACGTTCCCTTCACACGTAAGCCCGGCGCCAACGCGCTCGCAGGCGCCCAACTAGTTGCTATTTGTCTTCAAACGCCAAGGCGTCTTTCAATTGAATCGCGTTTTCATAAAGCGCGCGTCCGATAATGCACGCAGGCAACCCGGCGTCGGCGAGGTTGCGGACGTCGTCGAGAGTCGTCACTCCGCCGGACGCCACGATCGGAATCGCGGTCGCTTTCGCCATGGCGAGCGCTTCGGGAATATTCGGGCCGCGCATCATCCCGTCGGTCGCGACGTCGGTGTAAATGAGCGCGGCGATCGGCAGACCGTCGAAGCGTTTCGCGAGTTCGACCGCCGGGGTCGCGCTGACTTCAAGCCAACCGTCGGTGGCGACCATTCCGTTTCGCGCGTCGATTCCGAGGACGAGGCGATTCGGGAATTTTTCGGTCATTTGCGCGAACCAATCGGGCTTTTTGAGCGCGAGCGTGCCGACGACGAGTCGAGACAGTCCGAGCGCGAGGAGTTTTTCAATCGTCTCTTCGGAGCGGACGCCGCCGCCGAGTTCGCATTCGACGCCGTGAGGAGCGACCGTTTGCACGAGTTCGCGCACGGCGTCGTAATTCGCGGTCGTTCCGCTCTTCGCGCCGTCAAGGTCGACCAAATGCAGTCTCGTGGCGCCTTCCGCGCGCCAGCGCTCCGCCATCGCGGCGGGAGACGCGCCGTAAACGGTCTCTTGCCCGTAGTCGCCTTGGCGCAAACGAACGCACTGTCCGCCGCGAATATCGATTGCCGGCCAAATCTGCATAAAGCGCTCCTGCGTCTCTTAACATAGTTCGTCTTCTTCGGAACGCAAGCGTCGCGCACGTTCCAACGCAAAACAATATTGTCGTGCTATTCTATCAAAAAAAACAATTTTGAAAAGAGAGAGAGCGACCTTGGGAAAAGAAAAGAGGCGAGGTCGGCGAGAGTCGTCGGCGCTCGCCGCGCGATATAAACGCGATATAAAATAGGAAAAACGGCGCGCGTTCCGCGTTCGGCGCGCTTATACGACTTGACAAAAACGCAAAGACGGCAATAATTGCGAGCGTCTCGAGGCGTTGCGAAACTCGTTGAGCGCATGTCGCGCTACGAGCGTCGCACGCGAAATTCGCGCGGCGTACGCCGTTTTCTGGAGTGTCGTCATGAGCGCTTTCAATCGAAGCGAACTCGTCAATTCTGCAAAGTATTTGGTCGTCAAAGTAGGAACGAACGTCTTAACGCGTCAGGACGGGTCCCTGAACGCCGAACGAATCCGCAATTTAGTCGAAGGTCTTTGCGACGCGCACGATCGCGGGGTCAACGTAACGCTCGTGAGTTCCGGAGCGGTCGGCGCCGGGATGGGACGACTCGGCATGACGAAACGTCCGAAATTCCTTCCCGAGCTTCAAGCGGCGGCGGCGATCGGGCAAGGCGCGCTCATTCGACAATACGAAGAGGAGTTCGACAAGCGCGGCGTCGTTATCGCGCAGGCGCTCCTCACCGCGACGGATCTTTCGGAACGCCGTCGTTATATTAACGTGCGCAACACGTTCTACTCCCTCTTTCATTTCGGCGCCGTGCCGATCGTGAACGAGAACGACGCCGTGAGCGCCGCGGAAATCGCGCTCACTTTCGGCGACAACGACAGGCTCGCCGCCCTCGTCGCCAACCTCTTTCCCCAATCGCTCCTCATTCTTCTCACCGACGTCGACGGGCTTTACGACGGCGACCCCGCGCTGCCGGAGTCGAAGCTGGTGCCGGTCGTCGAAGAATGGACGCCCGATCTTATGGAGATGGTCGCGGAAAAGAAGTCGTCGCGCAGCAAAGGCGGAATGTCGAGCAAGCTCAAGGCGGCGCGAATCGTTACGAACAGCGGGGGCAGCATGATCATCGCGAACGGGGAACGTCCCGACGTTTTGCGCGATATTTTCCAAGGGGACGACCGCTGCACATTCTTCATGCCGCAACGCCAACTTCAGGCGCGTCTGCGCTGGTTCAAGCATCTTTCGTCTCCGCAGGGGTTCGTCGTCGTCGACTCCGGGGCGGCGGAAGCGATTCTGAACAACAAGAGCCTTTTACCGATCGGTGTGATTGCGAGCGTCGGGTCCTTTAAGAAAGGGGACGTCGTTTCGATCGTGGACGTGAACCATCGCGAAATCGCTCGCGGGCTGTCGAATTATTCGAGCAAGGACGCGGAAAAGATCGCGCGCAAACGATCCGGCGAACTCGCGAAGGCGCTCGACAATCAGCGGGCGCCTTACGAAGAACTCATTCACTGCGACAATATATTCCTAGTCGACGAGTATCAAGACGTCGGAAAGTCGAAAGGGTAGGAGGAGAAAGAGATGAAAACAACCTTACGCGTTTTTGTCGGAATCGACGCGACGTCGTCAATCCGCTCGTCTGCGAATCGGTCGCTCTCGAAACTGCGTCGGAATTTTCCGGAAGTAGCGTGGTCGGACGACTCTCTTTTTCACGTAACGGTGAAATTTCTCGGCGACGTGGCGCTCGAGGATCTCAACGACGTGATCTCCGCGTTGCGAGCCGCGTGCAAAGAGGTCGCGCCGTTCCAACTGACGTTTCAAGGCTTCGGGGTCTTTCCGAACGTTAGTCGCCCGCGCGTCGTCTGGATTGGGGTCGACGATCCCGACGGCGGCGCGGTCGAACTCGCCGAAAGAGTCGATCTCGAACTCTCCGACCTCGGGTTTCCTCCGACGGACAACTATCGCCCTCACCTAACGGTCGGTCGTATCAAGAGCAAGACCTCCGCGCCGACGTCCCTCGCCGTCGAACTCGAGAAGGAGAAGGACGCGCTTTTCGGCTCCGTTATCGTCGATTACGTTACGCTCTACTCCAGCGAACGGAACGAGGCGGGCAAGCTCGTCTACGCGCCGCTCGCGGAAATCGAACTCGGCGATCCCGACGAGGATATGGACGAACTCGTCGACTCGTTCGGATTTGAAGAAGAAACGAAGTCGCCTAAGAAAGATTCCGCGCCGCAGTCGCCGATTCCCAACGCGGTCAAACTCGATTTCGCCGCGCTCGACGCCGACCTCGACGAAGAGCTTCGCGCTCTTTGCGGCGATAAGTTCGTCGACGATTCCAAACGGAAAAAGAAGCGGTAACGCGCCGTCGCGCTCTTGAAAAACGACGCGTCCCAACGCCAATCTCGCGACGTTGGGACGCGTTTTAAATACAACCGTTACTCTCGGCTAAATCGTTACATTTTATCTTTTCGGAAATTTTCTCATAAACAACAGGCGTTTCACTGTCGATACTACCTATACGCGGCGCCAACGCGCAGAAAGGCGCGCGTTGACTCCGCGTAAAATGGAAACACGTCGCGACGCCGCGCGTCAAGACGCATGTCGACTCTTAACCTTGGGGCGCTTGAATCATGAAAACGACCGTTAGCCGATCAAAACTTCTTTCGACGATCCTGCTTGGCGTCGCGTTGACGGCGGGGTGTTCGTCCTTTGAGTCTCCGTCTTCAGAGTACGTCAAACCCGGCGAGCTGTGCGTCGACGTTTCCGACTTGCCGGACCCGAACGCGCCGACGCCGCGCAAAGACGAAACCGCTATTCGCAATATTGCGAATCAGTTCGGAACCGCCGGACGTCAGGAATCGCCGGAGCGGCTGCTTCTTCAGGCGGATTCTTACTTTGAGCAGAAACGGTATCACGACTCGGCGCGACTCTATAAGAAATACCTGAACACGCCGGCGGCTTCGAGCGCGACGACGGAACAGCTCGCGACGATTCATTATCGCATCGGTTTCGTCGCGGATAAGAAGACGTTTTACGCGGAAGCGCGCGACGAGTTCGCCAAAGCGGTTCAACTCGCGCCGACGAGTCTCGACTATCTCTACGCGTACGCGAAAGCGTGCTACGACGCGCAAGACTACGCGACGGCGGACGCGCAGTTCGTCGCGTTGCTCTCGCGCGCGCCGTCCCACCGCGACGGGCTGTATTACTACGGTCTAACCCTTCTCGAAGGCTCCAATCGCGCTCAGGCGATCGCGCCGCTCACGAGCAGCGTCGGCGCCTTGGAAGCGCGCGCCCTACTCGCCGACAAATATTACGCGCTCGGCGATCTGCCAAACGCGACCGCAGCGGAAAACGACCTCGTTCAGCTCGCCGCGCAACTCGGAAAACCGATTCCGGCGCTCCCGCACAAGGAGAAAATTCTCGCCAGCGCCCAAAATAACGCGCTCTACGCTCAAAACGTCTCCGTCAATCTTCCGACGCAAAACGCCGACTCCGCGAACGTAGCCGCGAACGTAGCGTCGACGAATCCGCTTCCGAATCCGCAAGCCGTCGCGCAAGTCGCGCCGCAAGCCTCCCCGATCCCGGAACCCGCATTCGTCGCCCAAGCGCCTACCACGCCTGCCCCGACGCACGAAGCTCCGGCGATCAACGCGCCGAAAGTCGAAGCTCCGCAGATCCAGGCGCCGCAAGTCGAGGCTCCCCAAGGCGAGGCTCCTCAGGCTCAACCGCAGCGCCCCCATTTCGCGCAAATCGGTCCCGCTCCCGTTCAAAATCGCCAACCGCAACCTCCGACCGCCGCGCCTGCGAACCCGACGCCGACGCCTGCGACGACGATTCCGGCGCCTCAGCCTCAGCCTCAGCCTCAGCCTGCGCCTGTCGTCGAACCGCCGCTCGCTCAGCCCGCCCAGCCTGTCGTTCCCGCGCCGCAATTGAACCCGACGACGCAAGATCTCGGCGCCTTCCCGACCTTCGAAAGCGTCGCGCCTACCCTGCCCGCCGAAACCTCCGTTCCGCAGAATATTCCGCAAAACGTGCCGCAAAATATTCCGCAACCGGCGCCGGAACTCCCTGTCGCCGACGCGGCGCTACCGCCGATCGAGCCGTTCCCCGGGTTTGACGACGATTGGGACGACTCCGCGTTCGCTACCTCAGGCGGCTCCGAAAACGCGAGCGCCCCGCAAGAAGTCGCCGCCCCGCAAGTCGCTCCGCAACAAGTCGCCCCGCAGCAAGTCGTTCCGCAGCAAGTCGTTCCGCAACAAATAACGCCTCTGCAACCGATTCAACAGGCGGCGCAACAGGCCGCGCCGCGCCAGGCGATTCCGCAACAGGCCGCGTCCGCGCAGGGAACCGGCGTTCCCCAGCAGCCTTCCTCGTATCAGTACGCGCCGATTTCGCCGCGTTACGGCGACCGAGAGCATAGCGGCGTCATTTCAACGTCGTACGTCGCGCCGAAGTTGCGAAGACTCGCCGCCCGTCGCATAGCCGACGAGGAAACGACGCAAGACGAATCCGACCGCGAGCAAATCGAGGCGAGCGTCGACGAGGCGAACGTCGACGAGGCGAGCGCGGACGAAGACTCGGAGAACAACGGCCCGTTCGCCCTCGTCGTGCGCGGCGAAGTTACCGATCTCGCCGCCCCTCAGCCTCTGGCGCGCGCAGAATCCCCGACCTTCCGCGTCGACGCCCCCGTCTCAAACGCCGCGCCTCAACAAAAGAACAAAGGCAAGATTCGATCGACGGCAAATTTCGGTCCGAGCAATCCCGGACTCTTCGCCGTCTCAAGCGCCGCCCCGAACGCCGGGTCGAGACTCCCTTCCTTCAAGCCGGGGTCGATTAACGACGACGAAAACGTCGAAGAAAACGTGCCCGACGAAGTCGCCGCAAAAATCGTCGCAAGCCAGACCCGCGCGCCAAGATTCGTCGCCGAAGCGCAAGTCATGCCCCCTGCGCCTGCGCCTGAACAACTCGATCAATATGAAAACGATCTCGAAAATCTCGAGAACCTTGAAAACCTCGCGAACCTTGAGAGCCTAGAAAATCTCGAAGATCTCGAAGAAGCCGCGCCTGAACGTTTCGCCATTCGCCTCCTGTCCCCTGGCGACGCGTTCCAAATCTTCGATCGACTCGAAACGCTCGCCGATATGGAAAACGAATACCTCGCGACGAACGAAGACGAAGATTTCGCCTTCGCCACCTCCGGCGCCCCGTACGCGGAACCGATTCAGACCCCCGCCCCGCAACGCGCTCCCGCCGGGTTCGGAGATTACAGCGCCCCCGAGTTTGTCGCCTTCAACGCGCCTGAGTCCCCCGCGCCTCAGCCTGCCCCCGCGCAGCCTGTCGCGCAGCCTGTCCCCTCGCCTGTCGCGCAGCCTGCCGCGCAGCCTGTCGCGCCTCGCGCGAGCGTTCCGCAGGGGGCGCCGATTCCGCAAGGAGCGGCGAGTCCGGCGACGCGGCCCCTCGCTCGTTCGAGCATGACGGCGGAGGAAAAATTGCAAGCGGCGCGCAACGCCGGCGCGCAGGTCATGGAACTCACCCCGGATCAATATCGCGCGGCGATTTCCAAAGGGCTCGGCGGAAACTAACCTGTCGAAACTTGCGCCGCGGCAAGTTGCGCGTATAATAAACGAGCGCGTCGAGTCACGAACTCGGCGCGCTCGTTACCATTGAGAATACGACGCCACGCATTCGGAAAGGCATGTCATGAGTTCGGATTTTTATCAAGAAACGGCGGCGCGCGTCGCCAAAGCGCTGCAATATTGCGACGATACGAAAGCGGTCGTCATCGGCGAAAACACGATCTCGGAGACGGGGGCGTTCTTTAAAGACCTCTTCGGCGACTCCAAAGCGGTCGTCGTCGCCGACGCCACGACCTTTGAACTCGCCGGCAAAGGGGTCGTCGACGCGCTCGCGAGCGCCGGAGTCGTCGTCGAAGAGCCGTTCGTCTTTGACGAACCGAATATGCACGCGGAAATGCGACTCGTCGACGCCTTGAAACCGCGCCTCGCCGCGACCGACGCGATCGCCGTCGCCGTCGGCTCCGGGACGATTAACGACCTCTGCAAATATAGCTCGTCCCTCGTGCAACGCCCCTATATGGTCGTCGGAACCGCCGCTTCCATGGACGGTTACACCTCCTTCGGCGCCTCGATCGAATACAACGAATGCAAGCAGACCTTCAGTTGCCCCGCTCCGAAAGGCGCGCTGCTCGATATGAAGATCGTCTGCAAAGCGCCGGTCAAAATGAACGCCTCCGGGTACGCCGACCTCATCGCCAAGATTCCCGCCGGCGCCGACTGGATTCTCGCCGACCTGCTGGGAACGGAACCGATCGACAAGATCGCGTGGGATCTCGTGCAAGATTCCCTGCGCGATTGGGTCGCCAATCCCGACGGAATCGCGACCGGCGATCCGAAGGCGATCACGTTCCTCACCGAAGGCCTCATTATGAGCGGGCTCGCCATGCAGAAGGCGAAGACGTCCCGCACGGCGTCCGGCGCGGAACATCAGTTCAGCCATCTCTGGGACAATCAACATCACACGTATATGGGCGCGGCGCCGTCCCACGGTTTCAAAGTCGGCGTCGGAACCGTCTCGACCTCGGCGCTCTACGAACGCATCCTCGCGACCTGGTCGGAAAAAACGTTCGACGACGCGATCGCCGCGATTCCGAAGAATTTCCGAAGCTGGGATACGATCGAAAAAGAATTGACGGCGAATTTCGGCTCCTCCGGTCTCTATGAAACCGTTAAAAGAGAGTGTCAAAAGAAATACGTCGAACCGGACGAACTCAAGAGGCGTTTGGAACTCTTCCGCGACGCGTGGCGCGATCTGAAATCGAAGCTCGAAGCGCAACTCATGCCCGCCGCTGAAATTCAGTCCCTTATTCGCCGCTCGACCGCCCCTTCCACCCCGGAAGAAATCGGTATCGAACGAACGCGTCTGCAAAAGTCGTACCAGCTCGCGCAACAGTTGCGATACCGCTACAACGTCCTCGACTGGACCCGCGACGTCGGACTCTGGGAAGAATCGGTCGACGCGTTGTTCCAACCCGGCGGGTTCTGGGCGTAAATCGACGCAGGCGCCGCCGCCTGCCATAAGACGCGTCGGAATACGCGTTGAGAAATAATCTTCGACAAGCGTCGCGCGAGACCCTCTTGCGCGACGCTTTACTTTTCCAATTCCGCAATGCGCGGCTCAAGCTCGAGCGCGAACGCGCGCGTTATCTCCACAATCTTAATTCGCGGACACTTCCACGCGACGACGCGCTTAAAACGTTCGCAAAGCTGCTCCTGATTCAACGCTAAAAATCCGTAAAGCGTCGGATCCGGCTCCGTTTCCAACCATTTCTGCGCCAACGCCTCCGCGCGCGCGTTATACGCCTGCTTCGAACCGTGCTGCCAATTTCTGCCGGGAAAACGTCGCACGTCTCCGTCAAAATTCGGCGATATATGATAGAGTTCGTGCATGATCGTCCGAAGTTTTTCCTTCGCAGTCAAATTGTAAAAACGCGGAACCATGACCGTCATTATATAGAGAAACGGTCGCTTCTCCGCGTCTAAGACTTGTTGCGTCGTTAAGTAGCGCGTTTTCGTTCCCCACAGCGGACTCGAAGTCTTGCGAACGATAACGTTCCAACCGTCTTTAAAACGCATCGGCGTAACGTCCGCCCACTCCCCGGCTCGCTCGGCGCGGTTCTTGGCGACGGCGATTCCAAATGCGACGCGGCCGACGTCTATGTGTTGAAACTCCGGCATTTTCCGACAGATATCGGCGCAAACCGCCTTAATCGCGTCGGTGTAATTGAAAACCTCCGATTGATTCGACGCCATGTCGACCTTTCTTAAAAAACGAAGTCGTAAACGAACCGCTCTTCTAATTTTCACGCCTTTATACACCGTTTCTCATTTTAACGCAAGGGCGCGTCCGAAAAACGTCCTTCACGCCGTCCGCAAGAAACAAAAACGTCGTCCGGCGCGGAGATTGGCGCGGGACGACGTTCCATCGTGCGAGATCGGGAAGCGTTAGAATCCGAAATCGACCTCTTCAACCTTCTTCACTTCTTCGGAAACGACCGGTTCCGCCTGAACGTGAACCGGGTTGCCTTCGATATAGACGGCGCGGAACGGTCGGGCGGGGCAGATGTACTCGCACCCGCCGCAACCGACGCAGAGTGAAACGTCCGTTTCGGGAATCGTGAGCGTTCCTTTATACGGGACCATGTGGATCGCCTGAGTCGGGCAGTGTTCGGAACATGCGCCGCAGCTCGTGTCTTGCGCGTAAACGATGCAGTTTTCCTTAATAAAGACGACGTGCCCCGTTTGGACGAGGTGCTTTTCTTCCATCGTGAGCGGTTTGATCGCGCCGGCGGGACAGACTTCGCCGCAGATCGTGCAGTCGAAATTGCAGAACCCGTGGGTAAAATCGACGCGCGGCTGCATGAACCCGAGCGGCCCGTTTTCAAATCCGGACGGCTTCAAAATACGCTGAGGGCACTTCGCGACGCAAAGGTGGCATCCGACGCAACGATTCTGGAACTCTTTGTGCGAAATCGAGCCAGGGGGCGAAATCGTGTATTCGCGCGTGAAGGGCTTGAGGCCGTAATCTTCCGGTTTCGCCTCTTCGGCAGGCGGTTCGAGGAGGTCGGTGGCGCCGGCGACGGAGTCGGAGCCTTGCGAGAACTCTTGCGGGTCTTCGCCGTTTTGAGGGCGTCCGAATGCGATTTCGGCGAGGGCTGCGGTCGCGGCGACGGTCGATAAGGTCAGGAACTGCCGCTTTCCGCGATCGAACCCGGCGATCTCTCGTTGTAGCCGCGCTTTTTCGCGGAGCGTTTCGGAGTCGAGCGCGGTCGACTTCGCGGCGGAGTCGGCGGTCGCGGTCGTCTCGTTCGGAGCGACGGAAACGCGCCCGGCTAAACCGTAGGAAAGCGCTCCTTTCTTGCAACGATCGTAGCATTCGAGGCACACGACGCAACGGCTCGTGTCGATCGTCGCGTTTTTGAAATCGATGCACGAACTCTTGCACGCTTTAGAGCACATTCCGCATTTAATGCAGCGCGACTTGTCGATCTTCATTTTAAAGATCGAGAATCGCGAGATCGCGCCGAGAATCGTGCCGACCGGGCACACGGAATTGCAGTAGAGTCGTCCCCAACGTCCGGCGAAGACGATCAACGCGAGGAAGGAAACGACGCCGGTAATCAGCGCGCCGACGCTTTCAGGACGAATCGAAACGTAGAAGAAGGAATATTGGAAGAGTTCGCGCGACTCGCAATACGCCCAAATCTTGTTGTTGACAAAGAGATAGACCGGTTTGAAAAGATTGACCGCGATACGACCAAAAATACCGTACGGCTCGATCAGTCCGAAGAAGAAGCCGCCGCAAAAGATCGACGCGATCGCCAAGACGAGGAACCCGACGCGCCACGCGATCGGATTTTTGCGGTAAGAATAATCGCGAACGGGAACCTTGCGCGGAGTCGGCGCCTTAACGGTCGAAGGATCCTCCGCCTTGGCGAGCGCCTGCTCGTATTTCTCGCGCGCTTCCTTTTTCGCTTGACGTTTCTTGCCGCAACGAGCGAAACGACGTCCGAACCATGCGATCACGTCTTGGAATATGCCGAGCGGGCAAACGACGGAGCAATAGATTCGACCGAAAAGAAAAGTGACGACGACAAGGGTCGCGAACACGGCGAAACTACCCGCCAGAAACGAGGGCACGAACTGAATCTTCGCGAGCCAATGCGCGTGGGTCGCAAAATATTCGTTCCCCTTCGTCAACGCGGCGCCGAGCTTCGGCGACTTTTCGCTAATCGAGTCGACGATCGGAGTAATCTTATCGAGAAGTTGCTCCAAGTCTAAGAAGTATGCGGTCAACGCCGTTATGACGCAAAGCGCGAGCGCCACGCGCAACCATTTAACAATTCGATAACACATAAACGTCCCGTAATTCTTTATAACTTGCGCTCGAACGAGCCAACCGCGCGCCGAGTCGTATAAAAAGAGTCGCGAACGCGCGGCTCGCGACTCTTTAATCGGCGCGTTCTAACGCGCGCAAACGTCGCGCGCGCTGATTTCGCGAAAACGCGCGCGACGCTCGCCGTCGGCATTGACTCGACAATTACATTCGGATACGTTCCGCTTGAAGCGCGTTGACGTCCATAACGCCGAGCTTGTGAGCTTCGCCCATCGGCAGGTATTTGACGTCTTCGAGTTTCATGTTCGTGAACTGACCGAAGAACTTCGTGGACGCCGTGTCGACGGCGACCGGGTCGGTGGACATGAAGAGCGCTTTCGTCAATTCGACGTCGCTGGCGTCGCGACCGCGCGGGCCGTTCGTCTTCATAATGCGGTAAGCGTCGACGATATTGAGCGCCGCCGGCTTCTCGTAAGTTCCGATATCGGCGATGCTTTGATCGAGGCCCTTTTGATGGAACGCGCGACGGTCCCAAACGATACCCATGAGGTTCTTCATGGCGATCGTCATGCGCGCGCCGCCGTGGTTCTTGAGAACCGGCGCGTTGAACCAAACGTCGCAATCGAGAATCGCTTGGTGAATCTTCGCGGATTTGAGCGCGAGACCTTTCGGAAGGCTGACTTCGCGATAATATTTCTCTTCGTTGCCCGGCATAA
The DNA here is from genome assembly GCA_900317365.1 of uncultured Planctomycetota bacterium. Lineage (GTDB taxonomy): Bacteria > Planctomycetota > Planctomycetia > Pirellulales > Thermoguttaceae > RUG369. The sequence goes on along the minus strand of ONGM01000182.1, from coordinate 340 downwards.
CGATCGCGCCGGCTTTCTTCGCGGCCGCTTCGATTCCGCTGTGCTCGTAGCACGCGCGCCAGTTGTCGCACGTATTGTCGAAAACGACGATTTCTTTCGCGCCCGCGTCTTTGCACGCTTCGATGAGCGCCACGACGAGATCCGGATTCGTATTGCCGGCGAGCTCAGGAGACTTGTCCCAGCCGATATTCGGTTTGATCGTAACGCGATCGCCCTTGCTGACGAAACGTTCGATACCGCCGATCGCCGCGATACCCTTTTCGAACATCGGTCTCGGCTCGCCGCCGAGGAGCGCGACGAAATCGACTTTCTTACCGTCGGATTCGCCCGCTTGAGCGAG
>ONGM01000026.1 GCA_900317365.1 uncultured Planctomycetota bacterium | reverse complement strand
TCGACGAATCGATCTTTCTCACCAAGGACTTCGAAGACGCAAACAGTTGTCGAAGTCTTCAAAGAGAGATTAAGCAATCTTTATTGTTTATTGACAACGCGCCGGTTCCCCTGGCGGTGATTGACGATTACAAAAATAAGGCGTCCGTCGTATTGACGAAAATCGCGTTAAAACTCGAAGAACTTTCAAAGTCAGACAAAAGTCTCCGTTCGGACGCTTACCAAGCGCTTGACACGCTCAGTCTGACTAGCGATTCCGCGCTCGTTCTGAAAGAGGCGATCGACGGCGAGGCGTCAAAACCTTTCGATCAGGCGAACGAGCAATTTCTCTCCGTCGCGCGCTCCGCGCTGATGAAATTCGAACTGGAAGACGCGGCGCGCTCAGAGAACAAAGCCGTCGCTTTCAAGGCGTGCGAACGTTTCGCCAAATACGCCGAATCCAACCTTTACGCCGCGAACAAAGTCGCCGAAACGGTCTCCAAACTCGCGCGCAAGAAGAATGAGATCGGGCTGGAGCTGCTCGATTTCCTCCTCGACAAAGCGAAAGACTCGAAAGGCGAGCTAGGAAAGACGACGTTCCTCCTCCTCCGAGCCAAAGAGGAGGCGCTCCGCCCCGACCGCTCCGCAAAGGATTTTTAGCCTGCAAACCAACGTAGACGCCTGTTTTCCGCCGCCGCGTGAAACGTAAATCGTCGCGCGCGGCGGCCCCTTGTCAGGCGACCTCAAATAAAACGAGACTTCCAGTTGAGTCGCGTCGCGCGCGTGAAAATCTCGTATAATCTCGGCGCCAAATGAATACAATTCTACAAAGGTGTAAAATGAAAACAATCCTAACGTCCCTCACTATCATATTCGCGGCGACGAACGCATTCGCGCAGGTCGCCGCGATCGACGAGACGCAAAAATCGTCCGACGCGCGGACCGACGCGCGCGTTCAAACGCAGGCTGCGGAAGAAAGCGTCGATCTCGCGGCGCTCTTCGAGAAGATGAATCGCGCGGCGAAGGAGAACGACTTCGACGCTATGTTCGCAATCGTCGAAGAGAGCCGTCGAAACGACGCGACGCCCGATGAAATCAAAATCGAACTCGCGGAAACGCTTTGCGTCGCTCAAATCAACGACTTAGGCAGGCGAGGCGACCTCGAAGGACTCAAAAAATATTGCGACAAACTGCTCGACAGTGCGACTCAAACGGCAACTTGCGCCGGCGTCGCGAGGCGATGCGTCGAACTTGTCGAGATTTACGCTCCAAAACTCGGATACGAATTTCAAAGGAAATTAAACAACGCTCTCGCGAATGAGAAGGATTTGAGAATTCGAAACGCGGGAAACTATTACGAACCGAGCGACAAAGACTACGCGCCGCATTTCGACGTCGCTCTTTTCGACTTCGAGTCGGGACGCGACCTCGATTATTATCGCAAGCGTTACGCGCAATTCGAAGAGGCGGTAACGGCCTATCAAGAAGAACTCAACGCGGGGCGTTACGGAGGAAACGTGTCGCGCCAGGAACTTATCCGACGCGGGGGAGGGACGCGAATCAAACTCTTGCGCGAAATCATTCTCGCCGATAATGAAAACGACCCGAATTTCACAAAAGTTTTTGAAAACTACGCAAGTCGTTTAAGGTTATGGAATCCCTCCATAACGCCCCGTCGCGAAATGCCGGAAGGTCTCGACGCCGAGTTTATCGCCAAGGCGATCGAGGAACTTCGCGCGAAAAACTTCGAGAGTCCGGCGATAAAGTACAAAATCTACGAAATCGAAAGGAATTATTTCTTTCAAACGACTAAACTACGCTTTACCGAGGCGTTAAATAGCTCCGAAGCCGATCGTCAGGCGTTCCTTGATTTCTTCAACGAACAACTTCACGCCTATCCGGGATTCGCCGATTCCGAATACTTCGTAAGGACCGCGCTCGACTCCGATCAACGGGACTTCGCCGCCGCGATCCTTCACGCCGTTGAAAAGTTCCAACAGGAGGATCCGAACGACGCCGGCAGAACCGCCGCTCTCATCAATCTGCGGCGCGTCTTTGAACATTCCCCAAAGATCGAAGAACTCGTCGGAAAACGCTTCGAACTCGCCGGAGTCGACGCCAATTTCAACGAAGTTTCCCTCGAAGCGTTGCGCGGAAAATACGTCGTCGTCCTTCTCGTTCCGAGTTACGCGCGGTTTTCTCGAAGCCCCGAAGTCGAACTACAAGCGCTCGCCAAGTTTGTGGAAAATACCGACCCGGAAAAAATCGCCGTTCTCGAATATGACGAAACGCTCGGCTCGATCCACGTATCGGAGACGACAGACCTGCGCGTCGAAAAGATCAGAAAAGTCCTCGAAGACTTGCGCGCGAAGCCTTGGCCCGTCCTTATTCAAGACCTGTCGATTCGCTCTAACGTTATCCTCGACGAGCAATATCCGGCGCTATTCCGCGATTATCGCCTCTCTGAAGGAAAATTCGCCCTCGTCGATCCGAACGGCGTCCTGATCTCGCTCGACCCCGAATTCTGGCGCGTTCAAAGACGTCTCGAGTTAATCGAAAAACAAAATAAAGCTCAATAAGGAGAAACGTCATGTTGCGAAAACCTAGTCTCATTGCGGCTCTATCGCTCGCGTGCGCGTTTCTCGCGCCGAACCTCTTTGCGCAAAGTGTTGCGCCCCGCCGCGCAATCACGCTATCCGAGCCCGCGCCTCGCGATAACGGAGAATATCTAATCGACGAGAATCGCGTAAAGCTCGCCGAAGCCGCGCAAAAGCAAGATCTCGACGCCCTCGCAAACCTACTCCTCGAAGCCGAACGCTTGCAATCCGACTCGAACAGCCTCAAATTATACGCCGTCGCTTATTACGGCGCGCTGCTCGAATCGACCGACAAGTCGCCCGAAGCGCTCCAAAAATTTGCCGAACGCGTTCGCGCAGACGCCCTCGCGCGAGACGGCGCATACCGCGCGTTCCCAAACGTTTGTAGAAACCTAGCGCGGTACGACGTCGAACTTGCAAAACGACTCTACTACGACGTCGTCGACGACTTCGTGCGATCTGACTCCGAAAAACGACAGAATTACGCCGTCAAACTAACGCGCGTCGCGTCTCTCCGCCCATACGCGCCTTCCGACGCCAACGTCGACGAATCGACGCTTCAAATCCCCGACGAACCGTCGGCGGACGATATTCGCGCTTTAAAAATCCGATCCAAACTCATGCTCGCCGCGCTTCACAGTTTCGCGCCGCGGCAAAACAACCTATATCGCAGAATCTCGCCTGCCATTTTGGCGCTAGAGAAGCGAAGGCTTGAACTCAACTTGGTTGAAATAGAAAGCGAAAGCGACGTCACAAACTTGACCTACCTCGCGCTCGACACGAAATCTGTTGAAAAACTCATTAGCCTTGTGAAAGACAAGGATCCCGACTTATACAAAATCGTCGAATACTATCTTCTCAACGCATATTTCAACGCGCGTATTCGCGAATTGCAATCGAAAGAATTCGACGACCTCGATTCCGTCGCGCGCGACTTGGCGAAGGACTACCTCGATAGAATCCTTGTCTCGCTAGACAAAACCCGCGCGGCTAGAAACGCCAAAAGCAATCTGTATTTCGCGACCGAGCGCAACGCTCTCAACCCTGCCTTTGAAGCCGCGTTCGACGACGCGATAAAACGTTCCGACGACCCTGAACTCGCAAAATTAAAAGCCGCGTTCGAAGGATTCGCGCGATTTCAATCACTCGTCGGCGAAAAGCCGACGCTCGAGGGGATTTGCGTCGACGGCTCCGAATTCTCGCTCGACGAATATCGCGGCAAGGCGATACTTGTTATTCTCAATCCTCAAGTAACGAAGCCCGATACAAAAGCGCTCGAAGCGCTCGAAAAATTCCCCGAGAAATTCGCCGTCGTCGAATACGAGGAAAGAATGTCAGGTAATACCTATGCGGATCGTCCGTGGAAAACGATCTCAAAAACGCGTTCCAACGCCGATAAAGAACTTGGCGGAAAAGAATTCGTCGATCTTGACGACTACTACGGGTCGTCTCTCGACCTCATTCCCGGCCAGTGTTTTCTCGTCGCTCCCGACGGTAAAGTCGTCGCCGTCAATCGATTAGGCTCCGGCTTCGATCTGAACGCGGAACTTGAAAAGCTTTTGAATGAAAAATAAGGCGACACTTCAAGCGTCCGCACACTGCAAAGCGCAAGACGTCGAGGAATATCAAATGAAACGTTTTAACAAATTTCAAACGACCGCCGTCGTTATTTTATCGTTATGCGCGCTACAGTCCGCGCGCGCCCAACAACCGTACGCGCGCCTGGGGAACGAACAGGAAGCAAACAAACCGCGCGTTTTTATACCGATTCAACAAATTCCCACGAGCCCCGCCCCACCACGTTCCATCGACGACGTTCTCGCCGATCCGATCTTCTCGCTCGACGAAAACGTCTCGAAACGAAAGCTCTGTGAAGCGACGGCGGAGCTCTTTCAAAAATACGCAAGGTTCGTCAACGAATCCTTGCCGACGAAATTGTATAACGAAAAGAACCCCGTCTTCATGAGTCAAGAGGAGAGACTCGAAAAGCTCAAAGAGTTGAAGAAGGAAACGGACGACGCGTTCTATAAAAAGGTCGACGCCGTCATTATGCCGAGACTCGTCGAAGCGCTCAAAGACGACGATTACGTCTTAACTCACGTCGTGCAGGGGAGAGGCGCGTTCGACGCGTGTCTTCAAACGCTCAAATATTTCGAGAAAGACGACGAGATCGCCGCGTTCCATGAAATAGAACTCGCGCGCTCGTCGAAGTTGCAAGAGTCCAACGACGAATCGGCAAAACGTCTTTCGCGCTCGCGTCTTATGACCGTCGACAAATACTATCTAACCCCAGCGTTGAGCGTCGAGGCGCCTTACGTCGATCTCGCTCGGCAAGCGGCGCTCCTGGATCAGAAAGAACTACGCGAATCGCTCGTCAAACTCGGCGACAAATTGATTGAAGAAGTCAAACGCGACCCGTACCTCGTTGCAAACTGCTGCCAAGTTTACCGTATTACGCTCAAGTTCGTCGACGAGGATCTCGCGTTGCAATATCGCGAAAAATTCCGCGAGTCGATCGACAAAGACGCGGCGCTCAACGCGTACAAGCAAATCAACTCAGGCGAGGTTAAACTCGACGACGTTGCGATCTGGCGCGACGATTCCTTCGACGAATCGATTCTCGAGATTCCGGGAAATATGACGTTCAACGAATCCATGAATCTTTTAAAAGACTTGAATGGACGCGCGCAAATCGCGGAGCAGGCGGTCGTTCCGCGCGCGGTTATCGACGATTTCCAAAATAAGGCGTCGATCGCCATAGCGCGACTCGTCGTTCTTAATATGAAAACGTCGGAATTCGCGCAGCAATCGAACTATCGCGATTACGATCTGATTCTCGAACTTGCGCTAACGCGCGACGGGGCGAAAGTTCTTCGCCAGGCGATCGACGAGGAATCGGCCAAACCCTTCGACGAGGCGAACGGGCAATTTCTTTCCGTCGCGCGCGTAATTCTCCTGAACTCGGAGCTTAAGGAGGCCGTTAAATCGCACGATAGAACCGCCGTTCTGAACGTCTTTGAACGCTTCGCCGCGCGCGCCGATTTCAGCGTCGCCGCCGAAAGGGCGCTTATGAAAACGCTTCAAAACCTAGTGGTTCAGAAAAATGAGTTCGCGTCTGAACTCGTCGACATAGCGCTCGACAAATCGAGCGTGTCGAATGGGCGCCTCGCGTTGCAAACGCCGCCTCTCGTTAACTTAAAAGCGGCGATTAAGGGGACGGCGGACGGTCCTAAAGAATAGGATCGTCGCGTCTTGTATAAAATGAAAACGCGCGACTCCGGTTCTATCGCGAATTCGGAGTCGCGTTGTCATGCGAGTAAGCGCGGCGCCGCGACCAGCCCAAGGCAATGTTTCGACGCCGCCGCGCCCCGACCCCTTTAACGCGCTTTGTAACGTCAACGATTCGTACCGTTCCAACGATGGCTGCAATTCCGCCGCTTACAAAAGGTCGTTCTATGAAACGTATTAAGATCCGACTCCTGATTTTTGTTCTGCTTCTCGCAACGTGCGCTCTAGGCGCGGTGAGAACGAACAAGTCCAAACCGGCGAACGAACCGCCTCGGAACGCGGAAAATCAACACAAGAATCCTATGAACGCGCAAAGCGTCGAAGAACTCTTTGAGAATCCGCTCTTCAACGCGCCCGACGACGCCTCCGAGAAAGAAACGCTCGACGCCGCGTTACGTCTCTCCATAGCCGTCAAAGCCTACAACGAAAATATCGCGCGTGATCCGGAAAGAATCAACGGAAAAACGCGAGAACAGATCGACGCGGAACAACGCGAAAACCTGGATAAATACAATAAGAGATTCGAAGAGGTATTCGTGCCGAAACTTAAATCTATCCTAGCGAACGATGAAAATGCAAATTCCGACGACGCTACCGTCAATGCGCTGAGAGCCTATCTCGACTACCTCTGCGGGGCGAGCAAATTCAACGAAATCGCCGAACTTCACGAAATAGCGCTCAAACGCGACAAAGAAGCGCAACTTTCCGGAAACGACGCCTTAAAAAATCGCGCTCGCAGACGACTCATTCTCGTCGATCAGCATTATCTCAGCGTCCGAAAAATGCCCGACGTCGTCCCTTTTTTAAGCGGTCCCTTAAATCGCGTTTTTCCCGAGCCGACTTATAGCGCCATTATCGAATCAGGGAACAAAATCGTCGACGAAATCGAGCGCGATCCGCTTCTTGTCGGCGGATTGGCCGATTGTTACAGGTTGTTAGTCAATTACGGCTACGACGAAGAGGCGCTCGATCTGCGCGAGAAACTCTTTAAGAAAATTGATTTCAAGACGGCGGAACGCGCAATGTACGAATCCGGAACCGGAGATCCCAAGACGTCCCCCCTTTTCGTCGAGGGACGCTTTGACGAATCGATCCTCGACAATATTCCGGAAAACGAATCGAAAGAGTTCTATCAAGAGCTTCGCAGGAAAATTCAAATCGCCGTTCAGAAATACCGCAACGTGCGAACGACGAAAAACAGACGCGACGAAATCAACGGCAAGGCGCAGATCGCGTTCATGCGACTATCCGACCTTTTAGGCGAGCCGATCGTCAAGGAATTCGCCTTTAAGCGTCGAGACGTTCTAGTTCCCGATTTCTACGAAGTCAAATACGCGACCTTAACGCCGCAGTCCGCCGCCTTTCTGCGCAAGGCGATCGACGACGAATCGGCGAAGCCTTTCGACGAGCTTCGCGTCCAATTCGTCGACTACGCCCGCGTCGCGCTACTATCCTACGAACTCGACGAGGCGTTTCGCTCCGACGACCAAACGGCGATCGCCGCCGCCTGCGAGCGATTCGTCGAACGCGCCGACGAAAGTTCCGACGCCGCCGAACGCCTTCTACGCGACGCGCAAAAATACGCGCGCTCCAACCCCGACGTCGCCGAGGCGCTCCTCGAACGAGTTCTAGACAAGGCGGAAAAGTCCAACGGCAAACTCGCCGCCGACCTCGAAAATTTCCGTAAATTGAAAGAATCGCTCGACAAAAGAACTCCGTAGTCTAGACGATCTTATCAAACGCACGAGAATCTTTTTATTTGAACGATAACGCATGAAAACGATAATCGCATATTTAACGTCGCTCCTCATAACGGCAAACGCCTTCGCCGTTTTCGGCGCGTCCGACGTTCAGACGCCTCCGCCTCCGCGCAAAACTTCCCCTGCCTCGCAACGCGTCGCGCCTGTTTCCGTTCCCCGAAGCCTCGCCCCTTCGGAACCGGAAACCGTCGACCTAACCGAACTCTACGCCGCCCTCGCGCGCGCCTCGAAAAACGCCGACGTCGACGCCTTGCGCAAACTCGTCGACGACAATATCGCCAATGACAAGACGCCCGCCGTCGTCAAGATTCAACTCGCGGAAGCCTACTGCGCAACTCAAATCGACGTTCTGGCTCAACAAGACGACCTCGAAGGTCTCGCCGAATTTTGCGAAGAGATTCAAGTCAGGACGAAAGGAAACGGAGGGCATGCGTTTAGAGTCTGTTTCCCGGAAGCGCTCGAGCGCGTCGCAATTTACGCCCCCGCGCTCGCCGAAAAGTACGCGGAAAATCCCAGGCTAAAACAGTTCGCGAATATGACGAGCTATGCGGCGTTCGATTTTACGACGGAACGCCTATACGTACCCCTCTTCAACGCCGAGCCGGACTTCGATTCCACTCTTTTTAACTTCGAATCGGATCGCGAGTTCGAGTACTATCGAGATCTTCATCGGAGATTTAACGCGGCTAGCGCGCGATTCGAAGAACAAGTCCAACGATACGTAAACGAAGTCGATCATTCGTACGTTGTCCCGAGCGACCTCGAAGCCCGCATTGACGACGCTCGAATCAAACTCCTACGAGAAACCGTTTTAACGCAACCGAACGAAGATACGCCTCAATTACATGCCGACCTAGTCGAATATTTGGTCGCGTTGCAAAAACGGTCTCCGATGATGACGACAAATCTGCAAGACGGTCTTAAATATGAGAAATTTTACGAAGACAGCGTCGGCGAGCTACTCGAAGAGCGCATTTTTCCCGACGTCGTTGAAAATTTCCGAACCGCCGTCTACACTAAAACGCTCGAAAGACTTTTCAATCAAGTCAGAAACGCCTCGGAAGAAGAACGCAACACATTTCTTACGATCTATCGCGATCAGTTGCGCCGTCGTCCTGCGCTTTTCCCAATCGCGGTCAATATGGTAAAAACGTCGCTCGGCACAGGAAACGCCGAATTTGCCAACTCGATCGCGCAAGCGACGGAGGACGCTCTTCCCAAAGACGACGCCGATCCGCAGCTCATGCGCGTCGTCGGGCAAATTCGGAGCGAACTTAAAAAGAAATCCCTCGAGTCCACCATAGGACAAAAGCTCGAGATTACCGGCGTCGACGTCAATTACAAGGAATTCAATCTTGAATCTCTACGAGGAAAGTACGTCGTCCTTTACATTCTACCGCAAAACACATCCTTCGACTCGCGCTGGACTCTCGCGGAAAAACGGCTTCACGAACGTCTCAAAGAGATCGGCTCGGAAAAAATTGAGTTTGTAGAATACGCGGAATCATTTACGAACGACGCCGAAAGAACCGTATCGCTTGCCAACTTGGATCATCCGTCCTACCAAAGACCGCTCGAGCAAAAACGCGCGAATCCATGGACGACCGTCGCCGGAGACCTTACTCGACGCGCAAATCTCGCGTACGACTCCAATTATCAGGATATCTTTCAAATCTATGAAGGAATTCAGACCGGCGCGCGTTACGCCGTGATCGACCCGCAAGGCGTCCTAATCGGCGTCGATTTGAATCCGCAAGACGTTCTACTGCGATTGCGCTCGCTCTTCGGCGGCGAATCCTCAAACGTTCAGAAATAAAGGGAGGTCTCCATGTTACGAAAATTGAATTGTATCGCGACGCTCTCCCTCGCGTGCGCGCTCGCCGCCTCGCCTCTCTGCGCCGACGAACCCGTCGCGACCCCCTCGAACGTCGACGCCCTCCAAATCTCCGATAAGAATTTCGCCCCCGACGTAGCGCGCGAACAACTCTCCGAAGCCGCGAAAAATCAAGACGTCGACGCCTTAAAGCAACTCCTCGACGCCGCCAAAAAGAATCGCGACGTCGTCGGTCTCGATCTGACGCGCTACGCCTTAGCCTATTACTACGCAAAGATTAACGCGACCGACAAGTCCCGCGACGCGCTCGAAGCCTTCGCGCGTGAATTCCGCGTCGACGCGCGCGAAAACGACGCTGCGGTCGGCGCTGCGCTACGCGTCTGCCGCGATCTCGCGCGATTCGACTCCGAACTCGCCAAAAAACTCTTCTACGAAATCGTCGACGACCTCGCACGCTCGGATTCCATCGAACGTCAACGATATGCGAACGCGCTCTGTAAAACGACGGGGCTATTGCGTCCTTACGCCGCCTCCGACGCCGAATTAAAAGTCGAGTCCTTCGCGATTCCCGAGAACCTCGACTCGGCGGGAAGACGCGCGCTGGAAGTCAAAAATACTCTCGCCTATTACGCGCGACGCTCCCTCGTTCGAGACCGCGATCCCGACTTCGAAAACGCTTATCTCAACGCGAACGGCGAACTTCTGCGACTCTCCATTCCTGAAGTCCAATTTAACGGCGCTCAAAGCGACGACGTTACGAAACTGCTCAACGTTGCGAAAACGTCTCAAGAAGTCCAAAAGATTCGCGAGTCGCTTGAAAATCAAAACGCAAGCCTAGGCGACCTGTTGGAGCCTGAAATCCTCGGGCGATACTTTGCGCTG